>DATCFQ010000073.1:0-6169 GCA_036509495.1 Caulobacteraceae bacterium | reverse complement strand
AGTCGAAGGCGGTATAGGCGGTGAAGGCGCCCACCACTTCGGCGCCGCCGCGGCCGAGGGCGTTGGAGAGGGCCAGGAATTGCGGGGCCGGCTCGCCGACCGCCAGGATCTGGAAACCGTCGCCGCGCGGCTCGGGTAGGTCCAGACGCCGGCCGCGATCGGAGAAGGTCTGGGTGCGGAGCTCGAACTCCTCGTCGGACACCGCCGTGCGCAGCAGCGACTCCAGCCGGAGCGCGATCTGCACCGGATAGGTCGGCGGGGCCAAGGTCAGGTCGAAGGCCTCCTGTCCTTCCTGGTTGGGCATGGGCTCGCCGATCGCCATCACCGGCAGTCGCCGAGGCGCGGCGGCGGCCTTCAGCCGCTCGGCCACCCCGGCGGCGTCGTCGCCGCAGCTCTTCAGGTCGACGATGGCCGCTTCCATGGCGAGGTCGCCCATGGCGGCCAGGGCCGCATAGGGGCCGCGCGCGGTGATGGTTCGCCAGCCCAGCTGGTCCAGGCCGCGGGCGAGCGGCCCCGCGAGACCGTCGTCGCGCGCCACGATCAGTACGCGGGCGTCCACCGGCAACGGTGCATTCCTTCGGTTAGCCAACCCCACAGATTCGGGCCTCGGCAACATAGCAGAGGCAAACGCTCGCGCGAGCGACCACATGTCTCGCCTTGGCCCGAGGCGGCTTCGCGCCGGCGTCGGATAAGGCTAAGGGGCCGTCGCATGGACTGGCGGCGGCTGACCGACTTCGACTACCACCCGACCCACTGGGCCCTGGCCGCCGTGCGCGTGGCCGGCCGTTCGTGGCGGCGGACGCAGAACCGCAGCGCTTCGCTCTACGTCGGCGGGGTGTGCTTCTACGCCCTGCTCGCGGTGTTTCCGGCCCTGGCGATCGTGATCGGCGGCTACAGCCTGATGATGACTCCGCAGCAGGCGGCCGCCCAGGCGGTGGCCTTCTCGCACCTGATGCCGCCAGGGCCGCAGGCGATCTTCGAGGCGGAACTGCAGCGCATCGCCCACGCCCCGATCCGGGTGGTCAGCGCCCAGAGCGCCTTCGCCGTGGTGGTCGCCTTCTACGCCTCGCATCGGGGGGTAAAGGCCCTGCTGGCGGGGCTTTCGCTGATCCATGACGAGATCCGGCCGCGTGGCATCGTCGGCTTCAACCTGGTGGCCCTGGCTGTGGCCGTCGCCGGCTTCGCCCTGATCGGGCTGATCTCGGGCGCCTTCCTGGCGGTGCGGGTGGCCGTGAGTTCCTTCTACCTGCCGCTGACGCCGCATTCCTGGATTTTCAGCGAATGGACCTGGGCCAGCCTCGGCATGATGGTCGGCCTGACGTTGACCTACCGTTTCGCCATGGGCTCCAACCCGGTTCCCTGGCGCGCCTCCGCGGTGGGCGGGATTACCGCCTCGACCCTGACCCTGCTGTCGTCCTGGGCGGGGGCCTATTATGTCCAGGAGGTCGCCCATTTCGGCGCCACCTACGGCTCGATCAGCGGTGTGGTGATCCTGCTGGTATGGCTGTCCTGGAACGTCAATGCGATGTTCTACGGCGGAGCGGTGGCCACCGAGATGGAGATCCTGGCCCGGCGCTCGGACATGCAGCTGCGCGCCGCCCGCGACGCTAGGGCGCCTCGATCAGGAAGCTGAGCACCCCGTCCTCGGCCGAGCTTTCGACCAGCTTGCCCCCAGAGGTCTGCAGGAAATGCGGCACGTCGATCATCGCCATCGGATCGTCGGCCAGCAGCCGCACCCTTTGCCCCGGTCTGGCGGACCGCAGCGCCCGCTGCAGGCGCAGCGTCGGCGTCGGACACCGGTGCCCGCGCGCGTCGACGAGGATCTCTCCGGCCACGCTCACGCCGTTCACCTGAACCATTCCCGGCGTCGCGACGTTGATCCGCCGAAGTCGCCCCGGAGATCGCGCATGGCTATCCGTCCCACCTGGCAAGGGCACCTTCGCCTGTCGCTGGTGACCTGCCCGGTCGCCCTCTACACCGCCATCTCGCCCAAGGGCGACGTGCACTTCAACATGCTGCACAAATCGACCAACAACCGGATCCGGATGATCCCGACCGATCCGGAGACCGGGCCGGTCGAGCGCGCCGACATCGTCAAGGGCTACGAGGTCGAGAAGGGCCGCTATGTGGTGGTCACCCAGGACGAGATCGACTCCGTCAAGCTGGAGTCCACCCGCACCATCGACATCGAGCGTTTCGTCGCCCGAGACGAGATCGACCGGCTCTATTGGAACGACCCCTATTTCCTGGCGCCGGACGGCAAGATGGCCGCCGAGGCCTTCGCGGTGATCCGCGAGGCGATGAGCCGGCAGGACCGCATCGCCATCGGCCGGGTGGTGTTGCACCAGCGCGAGCGGCTGCTGGCGCTGGAGCCGCGGGGCGAGGGCATGGCGGCCTATTCCCTGCGCACCCACGACGAAGTGCGGGATCCGGCCCAGGTGTTCGACTCCATCCCGGACGCCAAGGCCGATCCGAAGATGATCCAGATCGCCGAGAAGATCATCGACCAGCTCGAAGGCCCGTTCGATCCCTCCGAATTCACCGACCGCTACGAGATCGCCCTGAAGGCGCTGATCAAGGCCAAGGAGAAGGGCAAGAGCGGGACGGTGAAGATCGAGGAGCCCAAGGACACCGACGCCTCCGACCTGATGGAGCAATTGCGCCGCAGTCTCGGCCAGGACGGCGCCGGCTCCAGCCGCCGCGCCTCCAGCCATGCCGAGCACAAGCCCGCCCGCCGCAAGCCCGCGTCGGCCGCGCGCAAGCGGGCATAGAGTCAGGCGGCCTTCTTCGAACTCTTCTCCAGCCGCTTGATCGCCGCCGCCAGTGATCGCTCGGATTCGAAATAGTCTTCCCAGGCCGTGGTCTTGCCCAGCAGAGTCGGGGCCGTGCGGACGGTGAATCGGTGCGGATCGAGGCCCGCCCGGACCTGGCTCCAGGTCAGCGGCATGGATACCGGCGCGCCGGGCCGGGCGCGGGGAGAGAGCGGGGCGACTGCCGTCGACATGCGGTCGTTGCGCAGATAGTCGAGGAAGATCTTCCCCGTCCGCTTGGCCTTGGCCATATTGACCAGATAGCGGTCCGGGCTATCGGCGGCCATGCGCACGCAGACCTCCCGGGCGAAGGCCTTGGCCGTGGGCCAGTCGAGCTTGGCCCGCGCGAGGGGCGTGACCACGTGCAGCCCCTTGCCGCCGGTGGTCTTGCAGAAGGTGACCAGCCCCAGGTCCTCCAGCCGCCGCTTCACCTCCTTGGCCGCCTCGATCACCGCATCGAACCCGAGGCCGGGGGCGGGGTCGAGATCGAACACCAGCCGTCCGGGAGTGTCCGGATCGCCGGGCTGGCAGTTCCAGGGATGGAATTCGGTCGAGCCGCTCTGCGCCGCCGCGATCAGGGCCTCGGGGGTATCGATCTGAATGTAGGGCTTGCGGTCCCCAGAGACGCTGACGATGGTGATCAGCGACGATGTCCCGGCGCCGCCGTGGCGCTGGAAGAAGTGTTGTTCGCCCTCGATGCCATCCGGCGTGCGGACCAGCGAACAGGGCCGGCCCTTGATGTGCGGGATCATCCAGCCCGACACGGCTTCCAGATAGCGGGCGTGCTCGATCTTGGTGACAGCCGGTTCGCCGCCCTCGGCCGGCCAGAGCGCCTTGCCGGGGTTGGAGATCGAGACCCCAAGCACCACCGATCCTGAGGCCGAGCCCGCTGGTTTGGGCGTCGCCGGCGACGGGGCGCCGGCGTCCTTGGCGACCGCCTCCTCGGCGCTCTCGCCCTCGGCGCCGACCTCCTTGGCCGGCTTGTCCTCGCGCAGGCCCTTGAAGCTGGCCTGGCGGATGTGGCCGTCGCCGGTCCAGCCGGCGAAATCGATCTCGGCCACCAGATCGGGCTTCACCCAGTGGACGCCCTCGGCCTTGCGCGGTGCGTCCGGACCTTCGAACGGTGATTTGTCGGTCTCCACCGCCTTCAGCCGGGGCATGAGGCGCTCGACCTTGCTCTGGCCAAAGCCCGTGCCGATGCGGCCGACGTGGATCAGCTTGCCGTCCCGATAGACCCCGGCGATCAGCGAGCGGAAGGCGGTCCCGGTGGTGGTCCAGCCGCCGATCACCACCTCCTGGCCGCCACGGCACTTGGCCTTGGTCCAGGTCTCGCTCCGGCCCGAACGATAGGGGGCGTCCAGCCGCTTGGAGACGACGCCCTCCAGGTCCATGCGGCAGGCCGACTTCAGCACTGCCTCTCCGCCGCTCTGGAAATGCTCGACATAACGCAGGCGCCGGGAGCCGGGCGCGGCTTGGACGATCGCCTGCAGCCGCGTCTTGCGGTCGCCGAGTGGAAGAGCTCGGAGGTCCTCGCCCTCGGCGAACAGGGCGTCGAACAGATAGAGCACCAAAGCGCTGGTCTTGCCGCTCGAGAGGGCCGCCTGCAGGCCGGCGAAGTCGGGCTTGCCGTCATTGTCCAGCGCCACGGCCTCGCCGTCGTAGAGGCCGTCGGCGAGCTTGGAGCCATCCTTGGCGATCTCGGGAAAGCGGTCGGACCAGTCCAAGCCTTTGCGGGTGCGCAGCTGGGCCTTGCCCTTCTGCACCCTTAGCTGCAGCCGATAGCCGTCGAACTTGATCTCGTGGACCCAGCCCTGGCCGGGCGGCGGCCGGTCGACCAGCTTGCAGAGCTGCGGCGCCACGAACCTCGGCAATTCTGTCGCTTGCTTGCCGCGAGGGGGCGGGGCGGGGGCCTCGGCGTGATCGGTCTGCCAGACCGCGTCGGCGGGGGCCGCCTTGCCGCGACCGGTCATGAACGGCTTGGGCCCGCCGCCCTTGCCGTCGGCGATCTTGTCCATCGGGCGGCCGGACGCCACCGAGACGTCGTTCTGTTCGATGAATTTGTCGTGGTCGCCGTCATGCTCGGCGCCGTCGTGCGCCTTGATCAACAGCCAGTTGGTGCGCTTGGAGCGCTCGCGGTCCTTGTCGAGCCGGACCAGATGCCAGGCGCCCTTCATCCGCTCGCCATCGAACACTGCAGTGAGATGCCCCTTCTTCAGCTGGGCCTCTATGCTCATCGAGCCTTCCGGCGCCCAGTAGCCGCGGTCCCACAGCATCACCGTGCCGCCGCCGTACTGACCCTTGGGGATGGTCCCTTCGAAGTCGCCATAATCCAGCGGATGGTCCTCGACCTCGACCGCCAGGCGTCGCTCGTGCGGGTCCAGCGAGGGGCCCCGCGTCACCGCCCAGGACTTGAACACCCCGTCGTATTCGAGCCTGAGATCATAGTGCAGCCGCGTCGCCGCGTGCTTCTGCACCACGAAGCGCAGGCGCTCCGAACGCGCCACGGCGTCGTCGCCCGAGGGCTCGGCGGTGACCCCGAAGTTGCGCTTGGATTGATAGGTCTTGAGCTTGCGATCGGCCAAGGCTGCCCTCCAGGGAGCACAATACGCCTGTCGCGGCCCAGGTTCCGATCAGGACCGCCGGCGCATCGCCTGGAACAGCTCGAGCCGTCCGCAGCCCTGCGCGATCTCGGCCCGACGCAGCTCGGCCTTGGCCTTCAGATCGGTCAGCCAGTAGCGCCCCGCCGCAGCCAGCCGCACGCCGGCGCCGGAGGGTTCCAGCCGCGAAAGCCGCAGCGCCGCCCAGCCGGTCGCCGCCAGGGCGCCGAGCTGCAGCAGGGCGTAGGCCGAGGCGTCGCCATCTCGCGACGCCGCCAGATCCGTGGCGGCCCGCTCCAGCATGTCTAGGACGGCCGCCAGGGTCTCCGCCCCTTCGCCGCCTTCGGCCACGTCGGCTCTGGCCAGGGCGAGGAAGGCTTTCAGGCCTCGGCCGTCGTCGCGGCGGAGGCGCCGGTGCAGCAGGTCCAGGGCCTGGACCCCGCTCGCGCCCTCGAAGATGGCGAAGACGCGGGAATCCCGCAGCGACTGCTCGACCGGCCAGTCCTTGACGTAGCCGGCGCCGCCCAGCACCTGGATCGCCTCGCTCGCCACTTCGAAGCCGGTTTCGGCGGCATAGGTCTTGGCGATCGGCAGCAGCCACCCTGCCAGGGCCGCCGCGTCTGCGCGCGCCTCCGCGTCGGTCTCCAGGAGCGCCAGATCGGCCTGGACGGCGGCGGCGAGGACGAGGCCGCGGACCACTTCGACCCGGCTGGTCATGTTGGCCAGCATGCGCTGCACGTCGGGGTGCTGGACGATGGGCGT
>DATCFQ010000072.1:0-5245 GCA_036509495.1 Caulobacteraceae bacterium | reverse complement strand
AAGAGCGAGTTGCGGCCCTGGGCGAACTTCGGAACCGATAAGGACACTAGCAAGTGTATGATTCTAGTGTGGTTTACGAATCTGAAGTTCGCACCAGCGCAGCCGCAATCATCTTGCGAACTTCAGATTCACCACACTAGCGCAGCGAGGCGTTCAGCGCCTGCAAGGCGGCCGAGCCTGGGACCAGGTCGGCGTCGCCCAGCTGGTTCAGCGGCCGGTCCACGGTGGCGAGATAATCGTGCATCTCCTCGGCGTCCGGCTCGACATAGAGCAGGCCGGTGACGATCTCGCCCTCAACCTGGCGCTCCTGCAGATAGGCCAGGGCGTGGATCCGGTCGGAGGGGTCGTAGTGGGCCTCGACCTTGCGCAGGCGCAGCACCGATCCGTCGTGCTGGGTGACCAGTTCGACCGTGCCGGGCTCCTGGTCGATGGCGATCGGCGCGCGCGCCTCGATGACGTCGAGCCGGTTCACCGCCTCGTTGTGTTCGCGCACATAGTCGAAGCTCTTGGTCGAGCCGGGATGGTTGTTGAAGGCCACGCACGGGCTGATCACGTCGATGAAGGCCGCGCCCCGGTGCAGCAGGGCCGCCTTGATCAGCGGCGTCAGCTGGGTCTTGTCGCCCGAGAAGCTGCGCCCCACGAAAGTGGCCCCGAGCTGCAGGGCCAAGGCCACCAGATCGATCGGCGTGTCGTGGTTGATCTGGCCCTTCTTGGACCTGGAGCCCCGATCCGCCGTGGCGGAAAACTGGCCTTTGGTCAGGCCGTAGACCCCGTTGTTCTCGACGATATAGACCATGTTCACCGCCCGCCGGATGGCGTGGGCGAACTGGCCGAGGCCGATGGAGGCGGAGTCCCCATCGCCGGAGACGCCGAGATAGATCAGCTCGCGATTGGCCAGATTGGCCCCGGTCAGCACGGAGGGCATGCGGCCATGCACGGTGTTGAAGCCGTGCGAGGCCCCCAGGAAATAGGTCGGCGTCTTGGACGAGCAGCCGATGCCGGAGAGCTTGGCGATCCGATGCGGCTCGAGATCGAGCTCGAAACAGGCCTGGATGATCGAGGCCGAGATCGAGTCATGGCCGCAGCCGGCGCAGAGGGTCGAGACCGAGCCCTCGTAGTCGCGGTGGGTGAAGCCCAGCCGGTTCTTCGGCAGCTGGGGGTGATGCAGCCTTGGCTTGACGATGAAGGTCATTCGGCGGCGTGCCTCTGAGGCTGGCCGGCGCGGGCGCGCGCCAGGGCCGAGATCTGCGAAGTGATGAAGCGGCCGGTGATCGGCGTGCCGTCGTAGTGCAGCACCGGGACCAGCTTCTCCGGATCGACGCCGCCCTCGTTGATCAACAGCGCGCGCAGCTGGGCGTCGCGGTTCTGCTCGACCACGAACACCACCTCGTGCTCGCGGATGAAGTCGTAGACCTGATCGGAGAACGGAAAGCCGCGCAGGCGCAGGGCGTCGAGCGGCGTCTTCTCGGCCCCCAGTGTATCCAGGGCCTCGTCCATCGCCGCGGCGGTCGAACCGAAATAGATCACCCCCTGGGCGCCCGGCCGCCCGCTGTCGCGCCGCACCGGCGCCGGAACCAGCGCCCTGGCCGTGTCGAACTTGCGCAGCAGCCGCTGCATGTTGTCGACGTAGGCCGCGCCCTCCTCGGTGTAGCGGGCGTAGCGGTCGCGCGACGTGCCGCGGGTGAAATAGGCGCCCTTCGACGGATGGGTCCCGGGCAGGGTGCGGTAGGCGATGCCGTCGCCGTCGACGTCGAGATAGCGGCCGAACTCCCTGGCGGCCTCGAGTTCCTCGGCGGTCATCACCTTGCCGCGGTCGAGCCGGCGATCGTCGTCCCAGGCGAAGGGCCGGCACAGCCAGTCGTTCATGCCGATGTCGAGGTCGAGCATGACGAAGATGGTGGTCTGCAGCCGGTCGGCGAGGTCGAAGGCCAGGGCCCCGAACTCGAAGCACTCGCGCGGGTCCTCGGGGAACAGCAGCACGTGCTTGGTGTCGCCGTGCGAGGCATAGGCGGCCAGCAGGATGTCGGACTGCTGGGTGCGCGTCGGCATGCCGGTCGAAGGGCCGCCGCGCTGCACGTCGAAGATCACCGCCGGCGCCTCGGCGAAATAGCTGAGGCCGATGAACTCCTGCATCAGCGAAATCCCCGGCCCGGAGGTGCAGGTGAAGGCCCTGGCGCCGTTCCAGCTGGCGCCCAGCACGATGCCGATGGAGGCGATCTCGTCCTCGGCCTGGACGATTGCGTAGCGCGCCTTGCCCGAGGCCGGATCGGTCCGATAGCGCTTGCACCAGAGCATGAAGGCCTCGGCCAGCGAGGTCGAGGGCGTGATCGGATACCAGGCCGCCACCGTCGCCCCGCCGTAGACCGCGCCCAGGGCGGCGGCGGAATTGCCGTCGATGTAGATCCGGTCTCCCACTTCGTCGGCCCGCTTCACCTTCAGGCCGATCGGCGGCAAGTGCTCGAGGGCGTAGTCGCAGCCCATGTGCAGGGCTTCGACGTTGGGAGCGATCAGCCTGTCCTTGCCCTTGAACTGCTCGCCGATCAGCCGCTCGATCACCTCCGGCTCGATTTCCAGCAGGGCCGAGAGCACGCCCAGATAGACGATGTTCTTGAACAGCTGCCGCTGGCGCGGATCGTCATAGGCCTGGTTGCAGATGGCGGTCAGCGGCGCGCCGATGATGCTGATGTCCTCGCGGTGCAGCGCCGGCGGGGTCGGGCGCGTGGAGTCGTAAAGCAGATAGCCGCCCGCCTCGATCGAGGCGACGTCCTGGGCCCAGGTCTGGGGGTTCATGGCGACCATCAGGTCGACGCCGCCGCGCCGGCCCAGCCGGCCGTCCTCGGACACCCGCACCTCGTACCAGGTCGGCAGGCCCTGGATATTGGACGGGAAGATGTTTCGCGCCGCCACCGGCACACCCATGCGGATGACGGCCCTGGCGAACAGGGCGTTGGCGCTGGCCGAGCCCGAGCCGTTCACATTGGCGAACTTGACGACAAAGTCGTTGGTTGCGGTGATCGGCGCGGCCGCCTCCCCGTCAGCCATGCACCGCCTCCCGGGTCGCACAGCCGCCGGCATGCGTCATGTCGAGCAGGAAGGCCTGCATGTCCCAGGCGCCGGTGGGACAGCGCTCGGCGCAGAGGCCGCAGTGCAGGCAGACATCCTCATCCTTGGCCATGATCCGCCCGGTTGGAAGCCCCTCGGCCACATAGATCGCCTGGGTGCGATTGGGCGCCGGCGCCTTCAGCCGTCCGCGCAGATCGTCCTCGGCGCCGTTCTGAGTGAAGCTGATGCAGTCCATCGGGCAGATGTCGACGCAGGCGTCGCACTCGATGCACAGGGGCGCGGAGAACACCGTCTGGATGTCGCAGTTCAGGCAGCGTTCGGCCTCGCGGTAGCCGAGCGCGCGGTCGAAGCCGAGTTCGACCTCCAGCCGCACGTCCTGCAGCGCCACCTTCTTGTCCCTCAGCGGAACCCTGAACCTCGCGTCGTTCGAAATGTCGTTGTCGTAGCTCCACTCGTGGATACCCATCTTCTGGCTGAGCATCGACACGGTGGCCGGCGGCCGGTCCCTGACGTCCTCGCCCTGGCAGCGCCTGTGGATCGAGATCGCGGCGTCGTGGCCGTGGGCGACGGCCCAGATGATGTTCTTGGGGCCGAAGGCGGAGTCGCCGCCGAAAAAGACGTTCGGCAGGCTCGATCCCCTGGTCGTGGGATCGACCTTCGGCATGTCCCACTTGTCGAACTCGATGCCGATGTCGCGCTCGATCCAGGGGAAGGCGTTCTCCTGGCCGACCGCCACCAGCACGTCGTCGCAGGCGAAATGCTGGTCCGGCTCGCCGGCGGGAACCAGCGTGCGCCGGCCCTTGTCGTCGGTCGCCGCCTTGACCTTCTCGAACAGCACGCCGGTGAGCCGGCCGCCATCGTGGATGAACTGTTTGGGGACCAGCCAGTTGAGGATCGGGATATCCTCGTGCATGGCGTCCTCCTTCTCCCAGGGCGACGCCTTCATCTCCTCGAAGCCCGAGCGGACGATCACCTTGACGTCCTCGCCGCCCAGTCGGCGCGAGGTGCGGCAGCAGTCCATGGCGGTGTTGCCGCCGCCCAGCACGATCACCCGCTTGCCGATGGCGGAGACATGGCCGAACGAGACGCTGGAGAGCCAGTCGATGCCGATGTGGATGTTGGCGGCGGCCTCCTGGCGACCGGAGACCTCCAGGTCGCGGCCGCGCGGCGCGCCCGAGCCCACGAACACCGCGTCATAACCCTCGGCGAGCAGGCCCTTCAGGCTGTCGATCCTCTCGCCGGGCCGCAGCTCGATGCCGAGCCCGGTGATGTAGCCGACCTCCTCGTCGATCACCGCCTCGGGCAGGCGGAAGCGTGGGATCTGGCTGCGGATCATGCCGCCGGGCTTGGCGTCGGCATCGAACATCACGACCTCGTAGCCCAGCGGGGCGAGGTCGCGGGCGACCGTCAGCGAGGCCGGCCCCGCGCCGATGCAGGCGATGCGCTTGCCATTCTTCCCGGCCGGCGGCCGTGGCAGTCGGCCGGTGACGTCATCCTTGTTGTCGGCGGCGACGCGCTTCAGCCGGCAGATGGCCACCGGCTCGGACTCGACCCGGCCGCGGCGGCAGGCCGGCTCGCAGGGGCGGTCGCAGGTGCGCCCCAGGATCCCCGGGAAGACATTGGACTCCCAGTTGATCATATAGGCGTCGGTGTAGCGGCCGGCCGCGATCAGCCGGATGTACTCCGGCACCGGCGTATGGGCCGGGCAAGCCCACTGGCAATCGACGACCTTGTGGAAGTACTCGGGCTGCCCGATGTCGGTGGGCTCCAACGCCTGTTCTCCCGACTGTTTCCTCAGGTCCCTGAACGGCTAGGGCGGCGTGGCCGAAACCTGCCGCCCCCGGCAAGGTTATTGAGTCGATGTTAGGCCGGCCGACTGGCTAAGGCTAGCGCGATGCGATCAAGTCGGACGTCCGGGATGACGCAGGGCGATGGGCTCAGCGGATGTTCAAGGTGGACTGGGTCGATGGCAGGTGCTTGTCGAGATCGGGGGTGCATTCGACCTCGGTGATGTCCTGGTCGTCGACGCGCTTCCAGGCCTTGTCCGAATCCCACTCGCCTTCCCAGTTCTGTGGATCCCACATCTGGTAGTGGATGAGCAGTTTCTTGCCGTCGGGCGACAGGCTGACCCGCTCGACCATGCGGAAGTCGTTGGAGATCGGGATGCCGTCGTCGATGGTGT
>DATCFQ010000071.1:0-2259 GCA_036509495.1 Caulobacteraceae bacterium | reverse complement strand
CATCATCCTGCACATCAAGCCGGTGGTGTTTGGCGATCATCACGTCAATCTGGAGATCACCCAGGAAGTTTCGAGCGAGCAGGACAACCCCAACGCCGCCATTGGCAGTCCCCTGATCCTGGACCGCAACGTCTCGACGGAGCTGTCGCTGGACGAGGGGGCCACCGCCGTGCTCGGCGGCCTGATCGACACCAACTACACCAAGGGCAACTCCGGGATACCTTTCTTGAAAGACGTGCCGCTTCTCGGCCAGGCGTTCCGCACCGACACGGTGTCGGCCAATAAGACCGAATTGATCTTGCTGGTGACGCCCCACATCCTTCGCAATCAGGACGACATGAGCCGCTGGGCGAGCCAGTATACAACAGAGATGAACGCGGCCTTCCGCATCGGCGTCAGCCCCTCTTGGTCGCGTATCCTGACGCCCTATGCAGCGCGCAAGGACCTGAGCATTGTCCTGGCTAGTCCATCTGCCGACTAGGCCACATAGCAGATGAGAGTGGGAAGCGTCCGGCTGGCAGGGAGCCCGTCACAGGGATCGTTGATCCAAGACACTTGCCACCAGAGCGACAAGGCCGTGGCAACATAAGCGTGCGCCCGAGCCGCGAGGCCCGGGCGCAGAGGCTAGGGAAACGTGAGGCTCGTAACACCTCATGCACACCTACCTCCGGGGCCGTTGGCGCGGCTCGCGCCTGAAGGGGTAATCTCCCTGGAGGGAACTGGCTGGTTGAAGGAACCGGAGCCTTGAGGCTCCGGTTTCCGCTTCGGCGGAACGCTTATGCGTCGCGGCCATTTTCCCGCTCCGCCTGGACCTTCGGCGACGCAACCACGCCCGGCGGGAAGCAAAAGTCCAAGACCACGCCAAACGTCGTCACAAAGGTATCACGCTGCGCCTGGGTCCAGGCCTGGCCGCGGGTTGGCAAACTGGCGAGAAGGCCCGCTAGAGCCGGCGGAAACACCCCATCGAGTTTGACGACCTTCGCCGCGGCCGCGCCATTTTGCTTCGCCTTTGTCTGTGCACGAAGCTTGGGGGTGGCGGCTCGGTCAACCTTCTCGCGTGGCGCGGCTCCTCCCGATGCCTTGTCGGGCGTAACGCCCGCAGCTTTGAACAGCCCCATGAACAGCGTAACCATGCGACCTTGCTGGCCGTGGGGCGTGTAATTTCGGAATGCGGCCCGCACGGCGGTTTCGTCGCCGGTCGTGGGATCCAACCATTGCAGGGCGTCGGCGTAGGCTCCCTTGAGCCATTCAGCTAGGCGGCTCGAATATTCCGCCTCGGGCGCAAGGCGCAATCCCTCCAGCACGTCTGTGGGCTTGCCATCGGCATCGATCAGATCGAGCCCCTGGAGAGCGGAGAGGGTGCGCGGAATCAGGCTGGGCAAAATGCCGGCGCGCGCCAAAACGTCGCCGCTTATTGGCGTCGGGAGCCCCTTATCGCGATGGCGCCCGACAATGCCCAAGATGGCGCTCGTGGGGGCGTAGGGTGCGGGCCTGTCTTGTGTAACCGGCATGGAGTTATCCTGCGTTGAGAACGGGAGATACTAAGCGCCGTGACAAAAGGTCAATGCTATGGATTTGGATCAGAAGTTACTTCGTTACAGAGCGATAATACGTTGAACCAACAAGACTTTTTATGTCGCTCTAGGCGCGCCATCGCGGGACGTAAGAACCGTGGGCGGCGCGAGCGCTGGTCTGAATCACCGAATCGTTCACAGGAAATGTGGCGGTTGGCTCGCGGCGGCTTCTAGGCCTTCCTTCGCGCGACACCGCTTCTTGGTGGTCTATCGCGGCCGACGCCGCTTCTTAGGCGCATGCGCCCGTATCGGACCCGCCGTCAGGCCTACGAGACCTCAACCGATTGCCCACGGCACCCTTAAGCGCCAATAGGGCGCGCTCTTGGTCGTCAACGCCGTTGGCGACGAGATCTGGCGGGATGTCCGCCAACTTTCGCTCCCAGGATTTGCTCGACCTGCGGGATGCGATTTCCTAGGATGGCCGGATCGCGCCGGAGGCGACGAGCCGGACATATGCATGCGAGTTCCATCGAGAACATGCGGCGGTGCTACCGCCGCTATGTGAAGGGCGGCGCGCTGGAGGCTCGGGACGAAGTCCTCGTCCTGGATCTCGGCGGAGCCGACGTGAACGGCAGCTACCGATCGATCTTTGAGCACTCGCGCTACCGATACACCGCGGCTGACCTTGCCGAGGGCCCGGGCGTCAGCCTCGTCCTGCAGGACCCTTATCGGCTGCCCTTCGACG
>DATCFQ010000070.1:0-3235 GCA_036509495.1 Caulobacteraceae bacterium | reverse complement strand
GCGTTGAAGATCTGGAACCCGCTCATCAGCATCACGGTGATGCAGAGCACATTGACCCAGTGGGTGATGCGCACGATCAGCCCATGCCGGCGGATCACTTCGCGAGGTGGCGTCAGGGTCTCGGCAGCCATGCCCTATCAGCCCTCCAGCATCCGGTAGGCGGGAAGAGTGAGGAACTCCTCGAACTCTTCCGCCAGGCTCATCTCGGCGAACAGCTTGATCGCCTCGGGGAAACGGCCGCCGTCATAGACCGCCGGACCGAGCGTCTGGCGCAGCCGGCCCATCTCGTCGTTCAGCACCTGGTCGAACAGGCCGCGGGTGACGGTTCGGCCGTCGTCCAGCGGGGCGCGCAGGCGGATCCACTGCCAGACCTGGGCGCGGCTGATCTCGGCCGTCGCGGCGTCCTCCATCAGGTTGTTGAGCGGCACGGCGCCGCGGCCCTGCAGCCATGCCTCGATGTACTGGACGCCGACGCGGATGTTCTCACGCAGGCCCCGTTCGGTCCTGGCGCCGCCGTGCACGCGCAGCATGTCGTCGCGGCTGATGTTCACGTCGCCGCGCAGGCGCTTGAGCTGGTTTTCGCCGTGCATCAGCTGATCGAACACTTCGTTGGCCAGGCCGACCATGTCGGGGTGGGCCACCCAGGTGCCGTCGTGGCCGTCGCTGGCCTCGCGCTCCTTGTCGGCGCGGACCCGGGCGAAGGCCATCTCGTTGGCGGCGCGGTCGCCCTTGACCGGGATCTGGGCCGCCATGCCGCCCATGGCGAAAGCGCGCCGGCGGTGGCAGGTCTTGATCAGCTGCAGCGAATAGGCGTGCAGGAACGCCTCCCCCATGGTCATCGCACCCCGGTCGGGCGTGATGAACTCGGGGCTGCGGCCGAGCCGCTTGATGTAGGAGAAGATGTAGTCCCAGCGGCCGCAATTCAGGCCGACGATGTGGTCCTTCAGCTCATAGAGGATCTCTTCCATCTCGAAGGCCGCCGGCAGGGTCTCGATCAGCACCGTCGCCTTGAAGGTCCCGACCGGCAAGCCCAGGATCTCCTGGACGTAGAGGAACACCTCGTTCCAAAGCCGCGCCTCCAGATGGCTCTCCATCTTGGGCAGGTAGAAATAGGGCCCCGAGCCCTGGGCCAGGGCGGCCTTGGCGTTGTGCAGGGCGTAGAGGGCGAAGTCGAACAGGCCGCCGGAGACCTCCTCGCCGTCGACGTGAACGTGCGCCTCCGGCAGGTGCCAGCCGCGTGGACGGACCATCAGCACCGCCGGCTTGTCGCCGAGCTGATAGTGCTTGCCCGAGCCGGGGTCGGTGAAGTCGAGCGTCCCCGCCCAGCGGTCCTTCAGATTGACCTGCCCCTCGATCAGGTTGGACCAGGTCGGCGAGGTGGCGTCCTCGAAATCGGCCATGAACACCTTCGCGCCCGAGTTCAGGGCGTTGATGATCATCTTGCGGTCGACCGGGCCGGTGATCTCCACGCGGCGATCGCGCAGATCGCCCGGGATCGGGCCGACCATCCAGTCGCCGGCGCGCACGTCTTCAGTCTCGGGCAGGAAGTCCGGCCGCTCGCCGGCGTCGAACTCCGCCTGCCGCTCGGCGCGCCGGGCCAGCAGCTCCAGCCGCCGCGGATTGAACCGCCGATGCAGTTCGGCGAGCAGGGCCAGCGCCTCGCGCGTCAGCACCTCCTCGCCCCGGGGTGGCAGCCGCCCGGTCACCTCCGCCGCGACGGCCGCCATTTCAAGAGCGCCATGGGCCATGGGTCACCTCCGAGCCGGCCGAGCATAGGCCCTCACAGGGGAGGGGAGAACCGCCTTGCGCACGATCAATGGTCGAGCTCGATCACCGTGTCCGGCAGCTGGTTGTGGTCGCCGGGCTGGCGCGGGCAGTGCGCGGCCAGGATGTCGGCCGCCACGGCGATGGCGCTGGCGAAACCGTCGCCCGGGTCCTTGGCCTTCATGCCCGAGACCAGGGCGCCCACCACCTTGGTCCAGGCGTCCGGTCCGACCTTCGGCGCGACGCCGTCGTCGGCGATGACGATGGCCTGGCGCTCTGCCAGGGAGGCGAAGATCAGCACGCCCGTGTCGTGCTCGGTCAGATGGTAGGCCCGCGCGGCGAACTGCTCGAGCGCGCGGTGGTGCACCCGTTCGCGCTTCAGGGCCCGCGGGGTGATGGCGCGCCGGACCGCCGGGATCGAAGCGACCAGGGCGACGACGATGAACAGCACCGCCTGCAGCACCGCATAGGTCATCAGGGCGCGGCCGATGGCGGCGTCGGCGCCGTCCGCGTTGGCGGCGATCCAGCCGCCGGTCAGCAAGGGGATCATCGCCGGCCTGAGCCCGATCAGCAGGCCCGCGAGCGGCAGGATCAGGGCGACGGCGGCCGCCCAGACGATCGGCACCTCCCAATAGTCCGAGCATTCGCGCGCCAGCACGCAGACGATCTCGCCCGAGGTGCGGGTCTCGGCCTCGTCGACCGCCTTCTTGATCCGTTCGTGGTCTTGGTCGCTCAGCAGCATCTCACCAGCCCCCCGATGCGCCGCCGCCGCCGAACGAACCGCCGCCGCCGCTGAATCCACCACCGCCTCCGCCGCCGAAGCCGCCGCCGCCACCCCAGCCGCCGCGGCTGCTGGACGACAGGATCAGGGGCAGCAGCCACCAGGCGCCGCCGCCGCCGACGCGCCTGCGGCCCCCGAGGGCGCCGATGAAGCTGGCCAGGAACCAGAACAGGATCACCCCCGCGAAGATGATGGAGAACGGGCTCTCATGGGAATGGCGCGGGGCCGACTGGGCCGCGGCGACGTTCTGCTTGGCCTGGTCGTCGGGCAGGGACAATTGCTGGACCAGGGCCGCGGTCCCGTCGACCACGCCGCCCTGGACGTCGCCGGCGCGGAACTTCGGCAGCACCTTCTCCTGCAGGATGACGCTGGAAAGGGCGTCGGTCAGCACCGGTTCCAGGCCATAGCCGACCTCGATCCTGACCTTGTGTTCGGTGGGCGCGACGATGAGGATCGCGCCGTTGTTCTTGCCCTTTTCGCCGATGCCCCAGGCGCGGCCGAGCTGGTAGCCGTAGTCCTCGATCTCGAGGCCCTGCAGCGACGGCAGCGTCACCACCACCAGCTGGTCGCCGGTCTTTTGCTCAAGGGCGGCGAGCTTGGCGTTGAGGTCGGCCTGGGTCTGGGCCGAAAGCACATGTGCATCGTCGACGACCCGGCCGGTGAGCGGCGGAAAGGTCACGGCGGCCCGCG
>DATCFQ010000069.1:0-2471 GCA_036509495.1 Caulobacteraceae bacterium | reverse complement strand
AGGGCCACCTGGGCCCGGCCGATCCGCACCTCCGGCCGCCGCGACTGGTAGAGGGTCTCTCCGGCCAAGGTCACCCGCGCGAAGCCCGCCGCCTGGGCCGCCTCGGCCGCCCGGAGCTGGGCGTCGGCCGAGAGGCCGCCGGTGCGCCGCTCCACGCCGCTGACGTCGACGTCGATGCCGGCGTCGGTCCAGGTCACGTGCAGGGTCGGCGCCGAGCGTGGATGCTCGAGGAAGGCCGCCGCCAGCCGCCGCAGGGCCGGGAAGCTCTCCACCAGCCGCGGATCGGCGATCGGGCAGACCACGATCTCGACCAGGCTCCAGCTGCCGCGCGCCTTGTAGCCGAGCCGCGCGCCTTCCGGGCCGCCGGGCCGCGCGTGCAGCGCCAGGCGCCGGCGCGAGCCCAGCGGCGAGGCCATGGGCGACAGGATCTCGGTCTCCAGCCGCTCGCGTGAGAGGGCCTCCTGGATCATCTCGACCTTGAAGCCGAGGTAGCCGAGCTCGGCCCAATGTTGCAGGGCGCAGCCGCCGCAGGCCAGGAAGTGGGGGCATGGCGGGGTCTGGCGCTCAGGGCTGGGCGACAGCACCTCGACCAGTTCGCCGCGGCCGGCCTGGACCTTGGCGCGCACCCGCTCGCCCGGCAGGGTGAAGGGCACATAGACCGGCCCCTCCGCGACGCCGTCGCCCTGGGCCCCCACGCGCAGGATATCGACCTCGCGAAGCTCGGGCTTGGCCAGCGATGGGCGCTGGTGATCTCGTCGTGGTCCCCGCATCGTCTCTCCAGGCGCCGCGCGCGCGTCGTCAATGAAGATGAACAGCCCGCTCAAGCACTGTTCACATTAGCTTCGCCATAGACATCCGGATCAGGGGAATGCCCATGCGCATCGCCGTCACTCTTGCTGCCTCTATCGCTTCGCTCATCGCCGGCGCCGCCATGCCTGCCCTGGCCTCGGCCCAGGTCTGGCAGGGCGATCCCTGCCGTTACGAGCGGCATGAAGCCGCACGCAACGGAACCGTCGCCGGCGGCCTCATTGGCGCCCTGGTCGGCAGCCAGCTGGGCGGCCGGGGCGGACACACCGCCGGCGCCCTGATCGGCGGCGGCGTCGGGGCGGTGGCCGGGCATCAGGTCGGCGCCCACTCCGTCCGGTGCAACGCCTATCCGGCAGGGCGCCGCCATCACGACGGCTGCCACTGGATGAGCGACACCTACCACGGCCGCACCCGTTCCTACGAGGTCTGCCGCAACCGCGACGGCGAATGGCGCCCGTACGGATCATACTGAATTCTACAGCATATCTGGAGGACGAGTTCCGATGTCGAAACATTCATTCCTGGCCCGGACGGCCATGGGCGCGGCGGTGGCGGCGATGAGCCTGACCAGCCTCGTGGCCGCGCCGTCCCTGGCCCTTGCCCAAAGCTCCGTCGAGGTGCCGGTGCCGTCGCGCACCGATGCGCCGCCGCCCCCGCCGCAGAACCGCGGCTACGGCGATCAAACCTATGCGCCGTCCCAGGGCTCCAACGCCCAGACGGACCGCGACTATGCGCGCCAGCGGCGTGAGTACGACCGGCAGTACGCCGAATGGGCCCGCCAGAACTGCCGAGCCAAATCAGGCGGCTCCGGCGTCTTCGGGGCGATCGCCGGCGGCATCCTGGGCGCCGTGGTCGGCTCGCAGCTCAGCGGACGCGGCGACCGCACCACGGGTTCGCTGATCGGCGGCGGCCTCGGGGCAGTGGCCGGCGGGGCCATCGGCTCCAGCGCCGGCGACAAGTGCGAAGGCTATGCCCGCCAGGGCTACGCTCCGCGCGACGGCTACGCCCCGCGCGACGGTTACGGCTCCCGCGATGCCTATGGCTACGGCGACCAGGCTCCGCCGCCTCCGGGCGACTATTATGGCCCGCCCCCAGGCGCCTACGACGAGCCGCCTCCGGGCGCTTACTATGGCCCGCCTCCGGGCGCCTATTACGGCGGCCCGGCGTTCTACGGCCCGCCGGTCGGATTCGGCGTCTTCATCGGCGGCGGGCGCCATCGGGGCCGTCGCTGGTAGGCTTCAGCGCCTTTCACTGAGATCCAGGCCGCCGACCTCCGCGCCGGCGGCCTTTTTCTTTTGGGGGGCGTCCCTGCCAATACCACCGCTCATCCCGGCAAAGGCCTGGATCCAGGACAGGTCGGCGCCTGGTCCTGAGACGCTGCTTTTCAACACCAAGGTCACCAAGCTCACCAAGGACACCAAGAGGCGCGTTGAGCGCGGAGCGCTCGAAACGAATCCGGCGGCTTCGCCGCAAGAGATGCTGTCAGCTCGGCGGCTTGGTGATCTTGGTGTCCTTGGTGATCTTGGTGTCGAGAGCCTTTTCCATGCTCGGCGCATCACGTTGACGCGCCTTCGCTGACCTGTCCTGTCCTGATGGAGTGGACGGCCCCCGACGGCATCGTAGTGCCAAGATGGTGTGTCGACACATCTCAAGGGAGGCCGTCC
>DATCFQ010000068.1:0-4254 GCA_036509495.1 Caulobacteraceae bacterium | reverse complement strand
ATCGTAGAGTTCCGCGCGCACCAGACGGTCGGTCGCCTGTCCTACGATCCAGTCGCAGACGGGGGCCGGGACCAGCTGCTCGACCGTCAGCAAGCGAGGCGACGCCAAGAGCACGCGTGGCTCCGGCGCGGCGGTCCAGGCGCCGATGTCCACGCCTGCCGCCGCTCCCTGCCCCGAGGGCAAGCCCGCGCCCGCGAGCAAGCTCAGCTGCGTCTGGGCCGAGGCGGAGCCCTTCCCGGCCGCGCGGGTGAGCAGGTCGAGCGCCGCGGGCCAGCTCTGGCGGGCGAAGAAGCCTGCGCCGATCAGCACGGCCAGGCGCTCCATGGCCTCGGCCCCTCCCCCCTGGGCGGCGTTGCCGAGCAGCCGCGCCCCATCGAGGGGCAGGAAGGGTGCGTCCTTGCCGGAAACCAGCCGCACGCCCAGGCGGGTCAGGGCTTCGACGTCGCCGGCATTGCCGGCGCGCGCCAGCCAATCGATCGCCTCGGTGTGGCGGCCCGCCGCATCGAGCGTCTCGGCCAGCGTGCGCTGGGCGCCGACGTCGCCCGAGCCGGCCTTCCGTTCCAAATCCGTCACACTCATCGGCCGAGATTCCGCTGGGCTGCCCCGCTCTCCTACCACGCCTCGGCGAACAGGGGATGGGGCTTGCCGCTCGGCCCCGAGCGCTTCGAGAAGCGGGCCGAGATGGCGCTCATGAACACGCGAGGCGCCAACCGCATCAGCGTAGAGCGGCCGGCGGACCTGCGCCGCGCTGGAGGTGCGCACGAACCGTTCGGAGCGATGGAACTGGAGGCAGCGGGGATCCCAATCCAGGCCGCAATGCTCCAGCAGCCGGCGGACCTGGCCTTCCGGATCGGCGATCAGCGCCTCGTATTGGAGTTCGAGCAGGACGCCGGCCGGAAGCAGATCTCGCCAGCGCCGCATCAAAAGATCGACCGCCCGATGATAGCGGCCCAGCTCGCCGAGGTCGTAGGCGAACGGCTGGTATCCACCGAAGAGCAGGCCGAAGCACGACATGCAGGTGTCCAGCGGATCGCGCCGCACATGGACGAAGCGGGCGCTCGGCAGGGCTGCGTGCACGAGGCCCAGGAAACGGCGGTTCGACAGGGTCTTGTCGACGATCCGCTCGGCGTCCGGCGAAGCCCCGCGCAGCCTGCGCATATAGGCTTCGCCCAGAGCCCGTACGGCCTCCGGTGAGAGCCGGGCCGCGCCGTCCGGGAACGGGTCCAGACCCTCACGCAGCAGCGTCTCGCCGACGGCCTCGTCGAGATCGGCGTTTTCGCCGGCCCCAAACACCTTGGGGTGGCTGGCGAGGATCTGTTCGACCAGGGTGCTGCCTGAGCGCGGCATGCCGACGATGAGGATCGGCATGGGCTCGGGGTCGCCGGCGTCCTGCATTCGGGCCTGGAAGTCCTCGCCGAAGAGGGCGCCGATGCGCTCGAGTTCGCCGAGGGCCGCCTGCTCGTCGTAGTGGAGGGTCGAGCGCTTCAGGCGATTGGCCAACGACAGCTGCTCGAACGCCCGCTCGGACTCGCCAGTGTCGGCCAGGGCCTTGGCCAGGGCGAAGCCGAGCTCGATGCTCGCTTCCGCCGACAGAGCGCCGGCCTGCGCGGCGAGGCGCTGCATCCGCGCCAGCACCGGATCGCCGGGAGCGAAGCGGCGCAGGGGCGCCAGATGTTGATAGAACCGCGGCTTGGCGGGCTGAAGCTCGATCGCGCGCTGCAGCGCCTCGACCGCCTCGTCCGTGCGGCCGAGCTGGGCGAGCAGATGGCCGCGGTTGCCGTGGGCCTCCGCGAAATCCGGAGCCCTGGCGAGGGCGGCGTCGTAGCTGGCGAGCGCCTCCTGCGGCCGCATCAGCTTCTGGAGCGTTTCGCCGCGATTGTTCAGGGCGAACGGGTCATCGGGGGCGACGGCCAGCGCCGCCTCATAGCATGCCAGCGCGTCGGCGTGACGGTCCATGCGCGCCAGGACGATGCCGCGGTTGTTCAGGCTCGGAAGGTGTTCGGGCGCCAGACGCAGCACCGCCTCATAGCCGGCGAGCGCCTCGGGCCAGCGCCCGAGGTTCATCATGGCCACCGCGCGGTCGAACTGGGTGACGGCGTCCAGGGCGCCGGTTCCGGGATTCACGCCCATGGCTTCATCCGACTGATGCTCGCAGGTCCCACAGCATAGGGCCGAAGCTTGCGGGGTCCATCCGTCGGCGTGGGCCCAAAGAAAGGGGCGGGCCTTTCGGCCCGCCCCAATCGAAGCGCCTTGGTCTGAGAGGCTTAGAACTTGGCGTTCAGGCCGACGTAGAAGCGGCGCCCAAGCCCGTCGTAGAGGCTGAGGTTGGTGCCCGATCCGAAGCCGCCGATGCCGTCGCTGGCCAGCGAGCCGCCCGGGGCATAGGTCCCGTTGGCCTGCAGCCCGACGCCGGTGTTGGCGGCGGTCGACGGGGGTTGCTTGTCGAACAGGTTGTCGACGCCGACCCGCAGCACGTAGTTCTTCTTGATCGTATAGGTCATCGACAGGTCGAAGGTGTTGTACGACGGCGTGTCCAGCGTACAGCTGACGATCACACCGCACTGGGACTGGGTGACCAGCGGGAACTGGGCCGAGTGGGTGCGCGGCAGGAACCGCCAGTTCAGGCTGACGCTGAGCGGGCCCTCCAGGTAGGTCAGGGTGGTGTTCATCTTGTACTTATAGGACGAACCCACATCGACGCCGTTGAGCGACGGCCCGAGGGTGCCGGCCCAGTGGTAGATGGTGTCGAAGCCGGGGGCGTTGCTGGCCTTGCTGTCGTACTTGAACAGGTAGCTCATCAGCCAGTTGACTTGCAGTCGGCCGGGCACGGCGTGCAGGCCGATGTCGTCGAAGTTCCAGCCGTCGTCGACCTCGAAGTCGAGGCCTTCGGTCCAGATCGTGGCCTCGTTCTTGATGCCGACCGAGGTCACGTCTTCCTGGCCGTTGCCGGGCAGACGCGACACCAGCTGGCAGGCCGGCGAATTGGCGTCGGCCTGGGCGGTGGCGGCGTCAGGCGCGGCTTGGCCGTAGCAGGCGGCCTTCACCTCGTCGACGGCCTGAAGCTGGATCGCATCGTTGATCTTGATGTCGAACCAGTCGATCGAACCGCGAAGGTTGCCGATCCACGGATTGCCGCGCCAGGGCGAACCCAGCACCAGGCCGGCGGTCCAGGTGTGGCCCTTCTCCGCCTTGAGGTTCGGGTTGCCGCTCTGGTTTTCGAAGCCGAACGGCGCCGGGGCCGGAGCCGCCTGCGCGGCCTGGCCGCCGCCGTAGTAGAAGTTCGCGCCTCCGGGGGTCATCAGCGCCCGGCAGATGTTGTAGGCGCTTTGAGCCGCGGCCTGACCGTTGGGGTTATTGACCCCGTAGGCGGTGTGGGCGCTGGCGAGCGGATCCACGCCCGGACCGAAGCCCGCATCGGCGCCACCGGCGCCGAACGGAGCATTGGACCTCAGGGTGCAAGGGTCGCCATAGGCGGTGGATCCGGCGAACACCTCTTGCTTGGTGAGGAACAGCTCGCCGGCGTTAGGCGAGCGGACGGCGAGGTTGTAGCCGCCGCGGACGCGCACCCAGTCGTTGATCTGCCAGTTGCCCAGGATCTTGTAGGTCCAGCCGCCCGGCGGGGTGATGTGCTGGCCGGTCAGGTCGTTGGTGCCGGTGTAGGTCGAGTAGCGGGCGCCGAGTTCGAGGTCGAAGTGCTTCACGAACGGTAGGTCCGCGAGAACCGGAACCAGCAGTTCGCCGTAGCCTTCCCGGGCCGAGGTGGCCGCGGCGATGTAGGAGGTCGGATAGACGCCCGCCACCTGGTCGATGAACGACGCGGTGCTCTGCAGGATGTCGGGGGTGTACTGCACGTACTCATCGCGGAAGTCCGCGCCGAGCGAGAGCTTCAGATCGCCCGCGGGCAGCTTGAACAGGGTGCCCTGGGTGTCGAACTCGACGATGTTCTGCTCTTCCAGAACCCGGGTCTGGGTGGTGGCCGTGATGGCGTTGATGCAGTCCTGCGACGGCTTGGTGCCGTTGAAGATGGCGCCGTAGAAGCCGCTGGTGCAGTGCGCGTGGGCGACGCCGAAGCCGTTGTTGGGCGGGCCCTGGTTGCCGACGAAGGTGGTGTTCGCGCCGTAGTCAGGCGAGCTGACCACCGTCTCGAAGCGCTGCAGCGAGGTATAGCCGTTGCCCTGGCTGTAGTCGGCGGCCTGGCCGTGAGAGCCATAGAGCTCCCAGGTCCAGTCCTGGAAGGGCAGCTTGCCCTGCAGG
>DATCFQ010000067.1:0-3002 GCA_036509495.1 Caulobacteraceae bacterium | reverse complement strand
GACGCAAAGGCGAGGCGGCGGAGCCCTATACGAACCACTTGGCGGAGGTGGCCGAGCTGGCCGCGACGGCCACCGACGGCGCCGATCCCGAGCTGGTGATCGCCGCCGTCCTGCACGATGTGGTGGAAGACACGCCCACCTCGAACGCTGAGGTCGAGCGGAGGTTCGGCGCCCGGGTCGCAGCGCTGGTGGCAGAGGTCACCGACGACAAGAGCCTGCCGAAATTGGAGAGGAAGCGGCTGCAGGTCGCGCACGCCGCCCACGCCTCGGTCGGCGCGAAGATCATCAAGCTCGCCGACAAGACCTCGAACCTGCGGGCGCTGGCCGCGAGCCCGCCGGTCGACTGGCCGGCCGAGCGCAAGGCCGAGTATCTGGCCTGGGCGCAGCGGGTCGTGGAGAACTGCCGGGGCGCCAGCCCTTGGCTGGAGGCCATATTCGACGAGGCCGCCGCAGCGCTCGAAACCTCGTTCGCGAAGGGCGGCCAGGAGCCCCGCCGATGAGCACGATTCGGGTCAGGCTGCGCGAGAAGGGGAGCGGCGCTCATTCGATCTACGGACGCGAGGACGGGTGCTTGGTCGTGGAGTGGTACGACTTCGGCGAGGAAGTCCCCTACGAATCGGCGAACATGCTGGTCATGACGGCGGCCGAGCAGGCCGTTCTTGGTGAAGCCATAGGTCTCTCCCCGAACACGAGCGCCGGGGAGTTGGCGGCGGCGCTGGCAGATCGGTTCCCGTCATACTGGGACATCCGACGGTTCCTCGACGAGCGGCGCCTGCCCTACACCCACAGTGTGGATTTTCAGCCATGACCTTCAGCGACTGCTGGATCAGAAAGATCGGGGAAGCGATCCCGGAAGATCAAGGCGAGGCATTCCACCGTGGCCGCATCAAGATCGGCCCTTGGGCCACCACTACTGGATGCCTGTGGTGAAGGAGTGGGCGGCGGCGAACGGAATCCGGCTCGACATCGATCAGCACTGCTTGGTCACGATCAGGGCGACAGCGGCGCAGGTCGCCGCGTTCCTGGAGCACGTCTACGGCCGGGCCGACGCGGCGGCGAAGATCGCAGACCTGGATCAGGACGCCACCTGGCTCTTGGAGATACCGCTCATGCCCATGGCCTTGACGAGGTCATCCAACGAGCGGGTCGAGATCCCCTGGATGTAGGCGGCTCGAGATATCGTCGTCACGCGCTCTTCTACACCGATGCTTGCCGCTGCGCGACAGGTTGCCTATGTGTATATAGGAAACATTTGATACACATCGTGCGCACCAACATCGTCATCGACGACGAACTCATGACCGAAGCCATGCAGGCGAGCGGCGCCAGGACCAAGCGGGAAGCCGTGGAGCTGGGCCTGAAGACCCTGCTGCGTCTACGGCGGCAGGCGGATGTCCGCCGCTACCGGGGCAAGCTCGCCTGGGAAGGTGACCTCGAAGCGATGCGCACCGACGGGTGATCCTCATCGATTCCAGCGTCTGGATCGACTACTTCCGCGGCGCCGCGACGCCTGGGAGCGTCGCGCTGGACGGCTTGCTGGACGTCGAGCCCTTGGCCATCGGCGACCTCATGCTCGCCGAGGTGCTGCAGGGCTTCCGCCAGGAGCGGGACTTCGAACGCGCCCTTGAGCTACTCGGGAACCTGGCGGTGATCGACATCGCCGGCCAGGACATCGCCATCCAGGCCGCCCGCAACTTCCGCGCCCTGCGCGCGCTGGGCGTGACCATCCGCAAGACCATCGACACCCTGATCGCCACCCGCTGCATCGCCGACGGTCATCTCCTGCTCTACAGCGACCGAGACTTCGATCCGTTCGTGGAGCACCTTGGCTTGATGTCCGCCGCCGACCCGAGCCCCTGATGCTGACCGTCTATCCCCCCTCCCCCGATGGCCCCTCCCAGCCGCACGCCGGGGCGGTATGGATCGACCTGGTGGGCGCCGGCGAGGCCGAGACCCAGCAGGTCGAGGCGGAAACCGGGTTCGATCTGCCCAACCGCGAAGAACTCAGCCAGATCGAGCCGTCTTCGCGCCTCAGCTTCGAGGACGGCGTCCTGCGCCTGGCCGCGCCGGTCATCGCCAAGCCGGACACCGACCACCCCAAGCTGTCGCACATCGGCTTCATCCTGACGCCCAAGCTGCTGGTCTCGGTGCGCTACGAACCCTCCAAGGCCTTCGACGCCGTGGCCAGGACGGTGGGGCCGCAGTGCGCCAAGCTGGTCAGCGCGGAGGTGTTCGCGGCCGTGATGGAGGCCCAGGTCGCCGGTCAGGCCGATCTTCTGGAAGGCGCCCGCGCGCATCTGGACGAGATCTCGCATCGGGTGTTCCGCGACCCCGTCCACAACCGCCGCCGGATCAAGCGCTCCAATACGGTCATGCGCGAGAAGCTGCAGGCTCTGGGCCGCATCGGCGAGCGCACCTCGATCATCCGAGAGAGCCTGCTGGGGCTGGACCGGGCGGTCGCCTTCGCGCTCGAGGCGGCCAAGGCCTGGTTCTCGCCCGAGCAGACCCGCCGGCTGAAGGCGGTGCGCGACGACCTAGCATCGCTGGCCCTGTTCGAGGAGCACCTGCTCGGCAAGGTGCAGTTCCTGCTCGACGCCGTGCTGGGCTTCATCTCGATCGAGCAGAACGACATCTTCAAGGTGCTGACCATCGCCTCGATCGTCGGCATCTTCCCGACCCTGGTGGCCGGCTGGTACGGCATGAACTTCCAGAACATGCCCGAACTGCACTGGGCCTACGGCTATCCGTTCGGCATCGGCATGATCGTGCTGTCGACCATCGCGCCCCTGCTCTGGTTCAAGTGGCGGGGATGGCTTTGAGTCGGCCCTTCTCCCCTTGCGGGAGAAGGTGTCAGCGAAGCTGACGGATGAGCAACTGTGTTGTTCAGGCGAGGGCGGGATTCCATTCCTGGCCGTTGCGCAACATGGCCAGGATGATGCCGAGCATGCGGCGTGCGACGGCGATGATAGCCATCTTGGGGGTCTTGCCGTCGGCGATCAGGC
>DATCFQ010000066.1:0-5327 GCA_036509495.1 Caulobacteraceae bacterium | reverse complement strand
TCGACGTCGAGCGCGAAGTGCTGGCCGACTTCGGCAACATGTCGGCGCCGACCGTGCTGTTCGTGCTGCAGCGGGTGCTGAAGCGTTCGCCCCCGGCCCGGCTTTTCCTCACCTCCCTCGGCCCCGGCTTCACCGCCAGCGGCCTCGCCCTCGCCGCCGCATGATCCTGTCCATCCTGGTCCTCGGCCTGGTCACCGCCGAGCGGCTGGCCGAGCTGGTCTGGGCCCGTCGCAACACCCGCCGGCTGCTGGCCAGGGGCGCGCACGAGACCGGCGCGGCGCACTATCCGCTGATCGTCATTCTGCACGCGGCCTGGCTCGTGGGGCTCTGGATCCTGGCCTGGGACCGGTCGGCCAGCCTGCCGTGGCTGGCCCTGTTCGCCGTGCTGCAGGCCGGGCGCCTCTGGGTGCTGGCCACCCTCGGCGAGCGCTGGACCACCCGCATCATCGTCCTGCCCGGCGAGGCCCTGGTGCGCCGCGGGCCCTACCGGCTGATCCCGCACCCGAACTATGCCGTGGTCGCCGGCGAGATCCTGGTCCTGCCCCTGGTCTTCGGTCTGATCGCCTATGGCCTGGTGTTCAGCATCCTCAACGCCGCCGTGCTGGTCCTGCGCATCCGCGCCGAGGACAGGGCGCTCGGGCGAGCGTTGCCGTAACGGCGATCCCCGGCTACGTTTCCCCGACAACGGGAAGGGACGCCCAAAATGAAGAGATTTCTGATCCTCGCGGCTTGCGCCGGCGCCTTGGCGCTGCCGGGCCTGGCCAACGCCGCCGACGTGACCGGCGCCTGGAAGGTGACCATCAGCGTCGCCGATATGACTTTCCACGCCGTCTGCAACTTCACCCAGGCCGGCGGGGCCCTGACGGGAACCTGCATGCCCTCCGACCCGGCCCCGGACGGCGCGCCCGCGCCCAAGCCCTCGCCGGTCACCGGCAAGGTCGACGGCTCCAACGTCGCCTTCGGCTACGACATCACCTTCAGCGACATGCCGCTGCACCTCGACTACACCGGGACCCTGAGTTCCGACACGGCCATGGCCGGCAAGCTCTCCGTCGCCGGCATGGACGGGACCTTCACGGGCGCCAAGGGGTAGGTGGAACCCTCTCCCCCTGAGGGAGAGGGTGGCCTGCGGATGCAGGCCGGGTGAGGGGTCGCGCCGGCCTGGCCGGATAGCCTCGTCGACCTCTCATCCGTCGCCTTCGGCGACACCTTCTCCCGCAAGGAGAGAAGGATACGCGGTGTCCACCGACGGCGCGGACAGGCCAAGACCGGCTCCGTCCGTGAGGTCCGTGAGGTCCGTGGTTCTCGATCTTCAGAGCGGGCGGTCGCCCGATGCGCGGCAGGTTCAACCACGAACCTCACGAACGTTCGTCATCCCGGCCGGAGCCCCGGACTTGGTCCGGGGCGGAGAGCCGCGACCCAGCATCCCCGCCATCGACACCGCCTCCGAGACGCCGGCGGTGCGCGTTCAGATCTGAGCGGCTGGGTCCCGGATCTCCGCGCTCTGCGAGCGCTCCGTCCGGGATGACGATCTTTTTGTGTCGTTCGTGAGGGTCGTGGTTGAATTTTGCGGCGCTCCCGCGCCGAGGACTCGCGGGCGCGTCCGCCGATTCGGTCCTATATCCACGCCATGACCGACGAGACCCTCGAGGCGGCCGCGGCGCCGGCGCTTTCGGGCATGGCGCTGATCAAGGAGGAGGCCCGGCGGCTGCCGGACAAGCCGGGCGTCTATCGCATGCTGGGCGAGGGCGGCGAGGCGCTCTATGTCGGCAAGGCCCGCTCGCTGAAGAAGCGGGTGATCCAGTACGCGCAAGGTAGGTTCCACACCAACCGCATCGGCGCGATGGTGGCCCTGACCCGCTCGATGGAGTTCACCACCACCCGCACCGAGACCGAGGCCCTGCTGCTCGAATCCAACCTGATCAAGCGGATGAAGCCCCGCTTCAACGTGGTGCTGCGCGACGACAAGTCCTTCGCCGAGATCCTGATCCGCCGCGACACCCCCGCCCCCCAGATACGCAAGCACCGCGGTGTCCACTCCATCCCCGGCGACTATTTCGGCCCCTTCGCCTCCACCTGGGCGGTGAACCGCACGGTCAACATCCTGCAAAAAGCGTTTCTCTTACGCTCGTGCTCGGACAGCGTGTTCGAGACCCGCACCCGGCCTTGCATGCTGCACCAGATCAAGCGCTGCTCGGCGCCCTGCACCGGCCTGATCGCGCCGGCCGACTATCAGGCCCTGGTCGAGCAGACCCACGACTTCATGTCGGGCAAGAGCCGGGCGGTGATGCAGCGCCTGTCCGAGGGAATGCAGGCCGCCTCCGAGGCCATGGAGTTCGAGCGGGCCGCCCTGCTGCGCGACCGCATCCGGGCGCTGGCGGCCATCACCATGGAGCAGGGGATCAACCCCGAGACGGTGGTCGAGGCCGACGTCTTCGCCCTGCACGCCGAGGGCGGCCAGGCCTGCGTGCAGGTGTTCTTCTTCCGCGCCGGCCAGAACTGGGGCAACCGCGCCTATTTCCCTAGGGTCGACAAGGCCGACGAGGACCCCGAGATCCTGGATTCCTTCCTCGGCCAATTCTACGAGGACAAGCCGATCCCGCGGCTGATCCTCCTCTCCCACGACGTGCCCAACCAGGCCCTGCTGGCCGAGGCCTTCACCCTAAAGGCCGATCGCAAGGTGGAGATCAACCGGCCCCAGCGCGGCGAGAAATGCCGGCTGGTCGAGCACGCCCTCGTCAACGCGCGCGAAGCGCTCGGGCGAAAGATGGCCGAGAGCTCGGCCCAGGGGCGGCTGCTGGCCGGGGTCTGCGAGACCTTCAAGCTCGAGGCGCCGCCCGAGCGGATCGAGGTCTACGACAACTCCCACGTGATGGGGACCAACGCCGTCGGCGGCATGATCGTGGCCGGGCCCGAGGGGTTCCAGAAGAACCAGTACCGCAAGTTCAACATCAAGGACGCCGAGCTGACCCCCGGCGACGACTACGGCATGATGAAGGAGGTGCTGCGCCGCCGGTTCGGCCGCCTGGTCAAGGAAGAGGAGGAGGGCTCAACGCCCCCCCGCCCCGACCTGGTGCTGATCGACGGCGGCGGCGGCCAGCTCGCCGTGGCCCTGGAGGTGATGGCCGAGATCGGCGTCGACGAGATCCCGGTGGTGGGCGTGGCCAAGGGCCCCGACCGCGACGCGGGGATGGAGCGGTTCTTCGTGCCCGGCCAGACCCCGTTCATGCTCGAGCCCAAGAGCCCGGTGCTCTACTACCTGCAGCGCCTGCGCGACGAAGCCCACAGATTCGCCATCGGCGCCCACCGCACGCGGCGGTCGATGGACATGACGCGGAACCCCCTCGACGAGATCGACGGCGTCGGCGCGGCGAAGAAGCGGGCGCTGTTGCATGCGTTCGGGTCAGCCCGGGGCGTCAGCCGGGCGGCGGCGCAGGACCTGGCCAAGGTGGAGGGGGTGTCACCCGCGCTGGCGCAGCGGGTTTATGATCATTTTCATAAGGGGTGAGGGGGCGAGTTGCTGCGGATTTGGCGGGGGTGGCGTCGGCCAGGCTGGGCGGTAGACGGCCGGTCTTTGGTGAAACGCCTCTAACAGGCCATAAGACGGCACGCTCTACCGAGACCGACGGAGCTATTTGCAGTTGTAAACTGAACCCTGGTGTCCTTAGCTCTCGGCGGGGGGGCGTCCGATGTCAGTTAGCGAATCCGTTACTCCGACCGTCGAGCCAGCGTCTGTGTTCCAGAGCGATCTGCCCATCGAACAGAAGCTGGAACGGGCGCGAATGGAATTGCTTGACCTATCGGCGAGGAACCGCCTGCTCAACATTCCGCGTTCAGCCAAGAGCGCCAAGACCCTGGAAATCATCGACGAGAAAGGCGCTGAGATATTTCGCCTTCTCGTACGTGAGAACCGCCCCTTCACTTTCCTGCCTGGAAAGAGCGCCACGCCAGAAACTGAGGCTGACAGGGACGAAATCACCGATCTACTGCAACCCGAGGATGACAGCGTGGACGCCCGAGGCGTTGCCAACCGGCACGCCGATACGCGTCTTCAAACTCGTCTAACCCCTGCGGGTCTGCAGAAGAAGCTCCTCGACCTCTATTTCGACGCGCGGACCCTTGAGGAGGAGCAGGGCGTCAACATTCTGTTCCTGGCGATCGGGACCCTGAAGTGGATCGACGCGAAGGACGCCACAGCCATCCGTTATGCACCACTGCTGCTGGTGCCGGTGGAGCTTGAACGTGGCAATGCTGCCGAGAAGTTCAAACTGCGGGCGCGGCTAGAGGATGTCGCGGCTAATCTGTCGCTCGAAGCCTATCTCGACCGTGTGCACGGGCTGAAGCTACCCAGCTTCGAGGCGGCCGACGATTTCGATATTTCCAGATATGCCACAGAGGTAGCCGAGGCGGTGGCGGCTAAGGCCGGCTGGGTGGTCGATGAAGACGACATAGTCCTAGGCTTCTTCTCATTCGCCAAATTCCTGATGTACCGGGACCTAGATCCGCAGAACTGGCCTGCAGGTGCGAAACTTTCGGACCACAAGCTGATCCGCCCGCTCGTCGCCGAGGGCTTCCCCGAAGGCGAACTCTTGGTGTCAGAGGACGATTCCGTCGACGCGCACGTGTCTCCGGGGCGGTCGGTCCATATCGTCGATAGCGACAGCTCTCAGACCCTGGCTATCGAAGAGGTGCGGCGCGGCCGCGACCTAGTCATTCAGGGGCCGCCCGGCACCGGCAAATCGCAGACCATCGCCAACGTAATTGCCGCGGCAGTAGTCGACGGCAAGACCGTGCTGTTTGTCGCCGAGAAGATGGCAGCCCTTGAGGTGGTAAAGCGCCGTCTCGACAATGCTGGCGTCGGTGATGCGTGCCTGGAGCTACACAGCAACAAGGCTAACAAGCGCGCACTGCTTGAAGAGTTGCGCCGGACCTGGGAGCTGGGTGCCCCGAAGACCGAGAACCTGGATTCTCTCAACGCGCGACTGACGGAGGCGCGTGACGCGCTTAACGCTCACGCTGAGCAACTGCATCGGCCCTCGGGCGAGGCTGGCTACACGCCCTACGACGTGATCGGGCATCTGGTGCGGTTGCGCCAGAGTGGCGTCGAGCCGGGCCACCTCCGACTGGATGGCGTCCACGACTGGAGCGGCGACGATTTCCACCAGCGTTCAATGCTCGTCACCGAGCTGGCCGAACGCGTGCTCGACCTCGGGGAGCCAGGAAAGCATCTCTGGCGCGGGGTCGCGTTGGAGCGAGCCTTGCCGCCAGACGTCGCGAGGCTCAGCGGTCGGCTTGCGGGCCTGTGCGAGCGACTGGCGGCCATGCGC
>DATCFQ010000065.1:0-5872 GCA_036509495.1 Caulobacteraceae bacterium | reverse complement strand
GTCCGGCAGTCGAACCCCTCCGACTCGCCGATCCTGATCCTGACCCTCAGCTCCGAAACCCTGCCGCTCGATGAGGTCAACAACTACGCCGACGTCATCTTCTCCCAGCAGATCTCGCGCATGCCCGGCGTCGGCGAGGTGAATATCGGCGGCCAGCAGAAGCAGGCCGTCCGCATCGTGCTCGACCCGCGCAAGATCGCCGCCCGCGGCCTGCAACTCGACACGGTGCGCCAGGCGATCGTCTCGGAGACCACCAATGCCCCCAAGGGCTCGATCAACGGCCCGAACCAGAGCCTGACCGTCTACGCCAACGACCAGATCCTGGATGCCGAGCCGTGGAACGACCTCGTGGTCGGTTACAGCAAGGGCGCGGCGGTCAGGCTGAGCGACGTGGGCCAGGCCACTATCGGCGTGGAGAACAACCAGATCGGCGCCTGGGTGTTCGCCGGCAAGGGCAATACCGATCCCAACTTCAAGAGCGCCAAGGACGTGCTGCTGCTCATCCGCAAGCAGCCCGGCGCCAACGTCATCAAGACCGTCGACGAGATTCAGAAGGCGCTACCGGGGCTCGAGCGCAGCATCCCGCCGGGGATCGAGGTCCACGTCCTGATGGACCGCACCCAGACCATCCGCGCGGCGGTCAAGGACGTGAAGATCACCCTCGGGATCACCGTCCTTCTGGTGGTGGCGGTGATCTATCTCTTCCTCTTGAACGTGCGCGCCACGCTCATCCCGAGCGTGGTGATCCCGCTGGCGCTGCTCGGCGCCTGCGCGGTGATGCTGCCGCTGCACTTCAGCCTGGACAACCTGTCCCTCATGGCCCTCAGCATCGCCGTCGGCTTCGTGGTCGACGACGCCATCGTCATGGTGGAGAACATCTGGAAGCACCTCGAGCGGGGCGAAAAGCCGTTCGAGGCGGCCATGAAGGGCGCGGGCGAGATCAGCTTCACCGTGCTGTCGATCTCGATCTCGCTCGTCGCCGTGTTCACGCCCCTGATGTTCATGGGCGGGGTGGTGGGCCTGCTGATGCGCGAGTTCGCCTTCACCCTGGCGGCCGCAGTGCTGGTGTCCATGGTGCTGACGCTGACCCTGACGCCGATGCTCTGCAGCCGCTTCCTGCGCAAGCCCAAGCCACCGTCAAACCGCTTCACCCAGTCGATGGACGGCGGGTTCCACTGGCTCGAGACGCACTACGCCAAGGCCCTCGACGCCGTGCTGGATCACAAGGCGATCACCCTGGCCGTGTTCGTGGTGACGGTGATCGCCGCGGGCTACTTCTATGCGACCGCCAAGACCGGCTTCTTCCCGCAGCAGGACACCGGATTCCTCAACGGAGTCATGCTGACCTCCCAGGATGCGTCCTTCGACAAGGCGCAGCAGAAGATCCAGCTGGTCGGCCATACCATCGCCCAGGATCCGGATGTCTCGGGCTTCGGCATGTTCGTCGGCAACGGCGGCACCAATCAGGCGAACCTGTTCGTCGCCCTGAAGCCGCGCGACCAGGGCCGCAAGGCCAACGCCGACCAGATCATCGCCCGCCTCAGGCCCAAGCTGCAGAACCTGGTCGGAGTCCAGGCCTTCCTGCAGGCGGCGCAGGACATCAACGTGGGTGGTAGGGCCGGCCAGGCGCAGTACCAGTACACCCTGTCGGACCCCAATTTCGATGAGCTGAACACCTGGGCGCCCAAGCTGCTGTCGGCGCTGCGGGCGACGCCTCAGCTGAAGGACGTCAGCTCGGACCAGCAGACCGGCGGCGCGGCCGTGAACCTGACCATCGACCGGAATGCGGCCGCCCGCTTCGGCATTGCGCCGACGGCGATCGACGCGGCCATCTACGACCTCATCGGCCAGGCGGAGGTCGCCCAGTACTTCACCCAGCAGAACAGCTATCACGTGATCATCGAGGCGCCGCCCAAACTGCAGGCGACGCCCCAGATCTTCGACTCAGTCTATCTGAACTCGCCGGCGACCGGCCGCAGCGTGCCCCTGTCGCAATTCGTCAAGGTCGACCCGAACGGGACCTCGAGCCTGACGGTCAACCACCAGGGCGAGTACCCGGCCGTCACCCTGTCGTTCAACCTGGCGCCCGGCGTGGCGCTCAGCCAGGCCACCCAGGCGGTGGACGCCGCGCGCAGCAGGCTCGGCGCGCCGCAGACCCTGACCGGCTCGTTCCAGGGCAACGCCCAGGCCTTCCAGCAGTCGCTTTCCAGCGAGCCGATCCTGATCGCCGCGGCCCTGCTGGCCGTCTACATCATCCTTGGCGTTCTCTATGAGAGCTACATCCATCCGTTGACCATTCTCTCCACCCTGCCGTCGGCGGGGGTCGGCGCATTGCTGATGCTGATGGCGGTCGGCCAGAACCTCAACGTCATCGGCATCATCGCCATCATCCTGCTGATCGGCATCGTGAAGAAGAACGGCATCATGATCGTCGACGTCGCGCTGCGGCTCGAGCGGGAGCAGGGCTGCTCGGCGATGGAGGCCGCCCGCGAGGCCTCGCACCAGAGGTTCCGGCCGATCCTGATGACCACCGCCTGCGCCGCGCTGGCCGGCATGCCGATGATCGTCATGACCGGCACCGGCTCGGAGTTCCGCCACCCGCTCGGCATCGCCATCGTCGGCGGCCTGTTCGTGTCGCAGGTGCTGACCCTGTTCACCACCCCGGTGGTCTACATCTATCTCGACCGCCTGCGCGGCAAGAAGCACGCTAAACCTGAACGCCCGGCCGAGGGCGAGCTGCAGCCTGCGGAGTAGCGACGGCCGCGCTTAGAACGGATTTAAATCGCGCCGAGTCATCAAACCCGCTCATCCCTGCGAAGGCCGGGATCCAGGACAAGTAACGCCGATACCGCCCATAGGATTCGCGGCCCGCGCCATTGCGATCTATTCTGAACCGATCAGCGCCGATCTGTCCTGGATCCCGGCCTTCGCCGGGATGAGCGGTGGGAAGGTTGGTGGCAATTCGACCTAAACTCTAGCCGCCCTACGCCACGATCTCCCGCGCGGTGAGGGTGTAGCTGAACTTGTCCGGGTCCAGGGCGTCGAGCGCCTGGCCGCCGACCTCGCCTTGCGGATACATCAGGAACGGGATGGTCGCTCCGCTGGGCAGGCGCACGTCCTGGGCGGCGTTGTAGGGGAGCCAGTTGCTTTCCCAGGCGCCGAACAGGGTCTTGCGGGCGGCGGTCACCTTGTCAGCGGTCAGCTCGAGATGGCCGGGCGGCTCTTCCAGGATCACCTTGCGCACGTCCGCCGGGTCCATCGGAACCCAGCCGTAGCCCGAGAGGTGGACCTCGGCGCGGCAGTGCTGGGCCTTGCTGACGATCGCCGCATTGGCGCCCAGGCTGTGGTAGCCGAAGCGCGAGGGCGCCACCCGGACGCCGAAGATGTCGCGCGCGGGAATGCCGGCGGCGCGCACCAGGCCGACGAACAGCGGATTGATGTCGGCGCATTTGCCGCCCATCACGCCGGTCTTCAGCATCGCCTCGACGTTGCAGCTGCCGCAGCCGGGCGTCGCCGGGTCGCGATAGGTGTGGTCGACCACCCATTCATAGATGGCGCGGACCTTTTCCACCTCGCCAGTCTTGCCGGCGGTGATCGCATCGGAGGTCTGCCTGACGATGCCGTCCAGCGGCACGCGGTCGGTCGAGCGAAGGTAGAGCGCGTGCTCGGCGGCGCTCAGCGGCCTGGCCTCGCCGGGGCGGGAGAGATCGACGGAGCGATCACGGGTCGAAAACGTGCTCACCACCTCCAGCATGGACGCGCTGTCGCCGGTCCAGCTGGCCTCGACGAACCTGGCTCCGGAGCGATGGTCGGCGCGCTCGGCCATTTCGGTCGCGTTGCCGGAGAAGCGGGTCCCGTGCGCCTGGAACCAGCCGGAGAAGTCCTGCGCCGGAGACGGGATCCACACCCGGGCGCCGCCCTTGGCGGCGGCGATCTCCACGCGGGTGGTCAGCTCGAAGGTGCGCGGCTCGCCTGGAACAGGCGCGAAGGCCGCCGACTGGGCGAAGGCGCGGCTCGCCAGCGGACCCGCCGCCACGGCGAGGCCCAGCGTCTTCAGAAGCGTTCGACGATGAAGCGGCATGGTCTTCTCCAGGACGAGGCGCGAGATTCTACAGGAGAGGCGGTGCGCCAGGAGCGCGCGTCAAGTCAAGAGGGGCTGCTGCGCCCCTTCACCCGGCGGGGGCGGGCACGACGGCCGGATCGCCGCCGGAAGAGAAGCGGAGCCGAAGCGGCGGACCGCCCGGTTTGGCGCACGAGATCACGGTGCGCATGAGGTGCTGCGAGCCGTCCCGGGCCTCGCTGATCTCGAGTCCATAGGCGTGATCGTCGACGGCCGATGGCGTGGCCACGGCTTGCCAATGTGCGATGTCGACCTCGAAGGTGGAGCTTCTGCCGGCGCTGGCGGTCAGGACGCGGGTCGGCGCCGCCTCCGATCCTTGCCAGAGCTTCAGCTGGGCGCCGCCGGCGACGCAATTGAGGTCCGCGCCGTTGAATCCGGGTGTGAAACCGCCGATGGCCGCCGCAGCGATCAGGCTCACGATCATGGCTCGCGCCTCCCGTTCCGCTCAATGCAACTTAGAGCGAGTCTGCGCCGGTCTCCATCCGACCGTCACGCGGCTGCTCGATGACGTGCTAGATGCGATTTCAGCGGGGGGCTGACGTGGCGACCGATTTCTCGGCGATCGACGAGCAGAAGTTCCAGGGATTCCACTGGCGCGCGATGCTGACCACGGGCCTTGGGGTCTTCTGCGACGGCTATGATCTGTCGTCGGTGGGGCTGGTCCTGCCGATGGTGCTGGCATCCTTCGGCGTCAGGGAGATCGGCAGCGTGCAGAGCGCCCTGCTGGCCGCCTCGGCCCTGGTCGGCGCGGCCGTCGGCGCCCTGGTCTTCGGCTTTTTGGGTCAGAACGGGCGCAAGCGGTTCTACGGCTATGACGTGCTGATCCTGGGCCTGGCCGCCCTGGCCCAGTCCGTCGCGCCGGACCTCGCCTGGCTGATCGGGCTGCGCTTCATTCTGGGGATCGGGGTCGGCGCCGACTACGTGCTCTCCCCGATGATCATGGCCGAGCACTCCAACCGCGCCGACCGTGGCCGGGCCCTGGGTCTGGGCTTCGGGACCATGTGGCCGATCGGAGCCCTGGCCGCCGCCCTGTTCATCTTGCTGCTGCAGACCCTGCACGTGCCCGACGACCTGCGGTGGCGCCTGGTGCTGGGCGCCGGCGCGGTCCCGGCCCTGGCCGTGCTCTATTTCCGCCGACGGATGCCGGAGACGGCGCGCTTCCTGTCGCGGATCGAGGCGAACCCGACCGAAGCCGCCAAGGTGATGCAGCAGGCAGGAGGACGCGCCACAGTCGTCCCCACGGCCGACACCCGGCCGTTCGGCGTGGTCTTCGCCGCCCACGCCCGCTGGATCTTCTCGGCGGCCCTGCTGTGGATGATCTACGACCTGGTGCTCTATTCGGCGGTGCTGTTCGGTCCCAACCTGATCGCCCATGGGATGGGCATCCAGCCGGCCGACTTCGGCCTGATGATCAACCTGATCTTCATTGTGCCCGCCTCGCTCGGCGCGTCCTGGTTCCTGATCGACCGGATCGGCCGCAAGCCCTTGCAGGTCTGGGGTTTCGCAGCCTCGGCGGTGATGCTGGTGATCTTCGCCGGGCTCCGCTCCAAGCTGGCGGGGGCGCCGGCCATCGCCTTCATCGCCTATGGTCTGTTCAACGTCGCCCAGACCGGCCCGGGCCTGGTCTCGGGCGCGGGCGTGTTCGGGGTCGAACTGGCGCCGACCCGCATCCGCAGCGTCGCCCAGTCGATCACCGTCGCGGGCGGCCGCATCGGCGCGGCGATCTCGGGCTTCGCTTTTCCGCCGCTGTTC
>DATCFQ010000064.1:0-8141 GCA_036509495.1 Caulobacteraceae bacterium | reverse complement strand
TGGAACAGCTGCGGGTCGGCCAGCAGCGGCCGGGCCGCCGCCGTGGTCTGGTTGACGATCACCCGGTCGGCCAGGGCCGGCGCCACCCGATCGAGCGCCGCGGTCACCAGATTCGCCGGCGAGGCCTTTGTCAGCGCCGGGGCCACCGCGCCGGAGTCGATGCGGCTCATGTCCAGCAGCTTGCCGACCAGGCCGTTCAGCCGCGCCGTCTCCCGCTCGGCCAGGGCCAAGAGCTCGGCGCGCGCAGCTTCGTCGTGGACCCCGGCGAATTTGCGCAGGCTCTGCAGGGTGAGCAGCACCGTCGACAGCGGGGTCTTCAGGTCGTGCGAGACGGCGGCCAGCAGGTCGGCCTTCAGCCGTTCGCTGGTGGTCTGCACCCGCCGTTCCAGGGCCTGGCGGGCATAGTCGTCGCGGTCGATGGCCACCGACAGATAGCCGCCGACGATCTCGACCATCCGCTCGGGCGCGTCGGGGCGGCCATCCTCACGGCCCTCGAAACGGACCCCGATCACGCACTGGCGCCGCTGGGGGGTGACCACCGGCCAGAAGTCGAAGCCGGCGTCGTCGGCGGGATAGACCCCCGCCCGGGTGGCCAGGCGAGAGCCCACCACCCAGCGCGCGGCCTCCAGGTCGGCGCGGCCGAGATCGGCGCCGCCGGCTTCGGCGGCCAGGGCGAGTTCGCCGCCCTCGTCGATCAGGATCACCGCCGGGGCCTTGAACAGCCGGTTCAGCGCCTCGGCGCCGGCCTTGGCGATGGCCTCGCGGTCGATGGCCCCGGTCATGGCGTGCGCCATGGCCTGCAGCGCGGTCGCCTGCTCGGCCGCCTCCCAGGCCACGAGCGCCCGGCGCCGCGACTGGGCCGCCACCGCGCTGACGATGGCCGCGGTGACCAGCAAGAGGCCGAGCGCCCAGACATTGGCCGGATCGGCCACGTTCAGGGTGTAGCGGGGCGCCACCAGAAAGAAGTTGACCGCCAGCACGGCGGCCACCGCCGCCGCCATGGCCGGCTTCCAGCCGAAGCTCACCGCCGCGATCACCACCGGCAGCACGAAGATCAGCGAGAGATTGGGGATGCGGACCGCCTGGTCGGCGACCACCGCCGCCACCGTCGCCGCCGCCACCATCAACAGCGACAGGACATAGCGCAGCCAGGGCGGCGCGGAACCGTCGGTCTCGGCGGGGCGGTATTCGACCCCGAAGCTCATCTGGCCATCCTGTTTTCGAGCATTCTCGAGAGCATCAGCCCAAGAAGAAGGAAAAGCCGGCGCTCAATACAAGCCCGTCGTCTGCGGCGCCCGCATCAACCTCATAGGATTTTTATGCGGTTCGGAGCATCAGCGGCGCCCCATGAGCGCCAATGCCACGACCATCGCCGCTCCCCCGTCGTCCGAGGGGACGACCAGCAGCCACGCTCACGCCGCGCGGCCGAAGTTCATGGGCCTGGCCCTGGGCTCGATCGGGGTGGTGTTCGGAGACATCGGCACCAGCCCCCTCTATGCCTTCCATGACGCCCTGGCCCAGGCCGGGGGCGTGCGGCCCGACGCCATCGTCGGCGTGGTCTCGCTGGCGCTCTGGGCCCTGATCCTGGTGGTCACGGTCAAGTACGTGATCGTCATCATGCGGGCCGACAACAAGGGCGAAGGCGGCATCCTGTCGCTGATGGCCCTGGCCCAGCGCGCGGTCGGCCAGCGCAACGGCTGGATCTTCTTTTTGGGAGTCTGCGGCGCGGCGCTGTTCTACGGCGACGCCCTGATCACGCCCTCGATCTCGGTGCTCTCGGCCATCGAGGGCCTGCGCAGCATCCCGCACATCGGCCCGCACGTGACCCTGACCGTGGTGCTGATCACCAGCCTGGTCATCCTGATCGCCCTGTTCGTCGGCCAGTCCTATGGCACCGCGCGGGTGGCGGGCCTGTTCGGCCCCATCTGCCTGGTCTGGCTGATCAGCATCGCGGTGCTGGGCGTACTCGCCTTCACCCACCAGCCCCGGATCTTCGCGGCCCTGAACCCGTGGATGGGCGCGCGCTTCCTGCTTACCCACGGGATGATCGGCTTCTTCGTGCTGGGCTCGGTGTTCCTGACCGTGACCGGGGCCGAGGCGCTCTATGCCGACATGGGCCACTTCGGCCGCTGGCCGATCCAGGCCGCGTGGCTGTTTTTGGTGCTGCCCTGCCTGGCGCTGAACTACCTCGGCCAGGGCGGCTTCGCCCTCACCACCCTGGCGGCCTCGCACGGCCACCTCGTGGGCGACCACAGCTGGTTCTACGAGATGGCCCCGGCCGTGGTGCGGGCGCCCCTGGTGGTGATCGCCGCCCTGGCCACCATCATCGCCAGCCAGGCGGTGATCACCGGCTCCTATTCGCTGACCAGCCAGGCCATCCAGCTCGGCCTGTTGCCGCGGCTCGAGGTGCGCCAGACCTCCGAATCCCACTCGGGCCAGATCTACATGCCCCAGGTGAACATCATGCTGGCCATCGGCGTGGTTTTGCTGGTGGCCATTTTCAAGACCTCCGGCGCCCTGGCCATGGCCTACGGCATCGCCGTTTCGGGCACCATGGCGGTGACCACCTCCCTGGCCTTCATCGTCATGTGGAAGCTGTGGAAGTGGCCGCTGATCTGCGCCATCGCCGTGGCCGCCCCGCTGGTGTCGCTGGACCTGGTGTTCCTCAGCGCCAACCTGATGCGGATCTTCGAGGGCGGCTTCGTGCCCGTGCTGCTGGGCCTCGGCATGTTCATCGTCATGTACACCTGGACGCGGGGGACCACGCTCTTGGCCGCCAAGACCAGCCAGGAATCCCCGCCGCTGAAGGACTTCGCCAGGCTGCTCGCCGAGCGCCAGTACACCCGGGTGAAGGGCACGGCGGTGTTCCTGACCTCCGACGTCGAGCGCACCCCGGCGGCCCTGCTGCACAACCTCAAGCACAACCAGGTGCTGCACGAGCAGAACATCATCATGACCGTGCGCACCGCCGACACGCCGCGCGTGCCCGCCTCCGCGCGGCTGCAGGTCGAGACCATCGACGCCAGCTTCAAGACCATGGTCGCCACCTTCGGCTTCATGGAGAGCCCCAATGTGCCGGAGGCCCTGCGGCTGGGCCGCTCAGCCGGCGTCTCCTACAGCCACATGCTGACCTCGTTCTTCCTCGGCCGGCGCACCGTGGTGGCCGCCGCCCGCCACAGCCTGATGCCGCGCTGGCAGGACCGGCTGTTCATCCTGATGATGAAGAACGCCGCCGCCCCCACCGACTTCTTCCACATCCCCGCCGGCCGGGTGGTGGAGATGGGCAGCCAGGTCACGGTGTGACCGCGGCGCGGGCTTGCAGCCCTTCGCGCGCGCCGCGCCGGATCGGGTTGCCCGGGCCGCGGAATTGCGCACATTGGGCGCGGGGGATGACGGTCGCTCCAGACCGCGGCGCTTGACGCAAAAGGACCCGCACATGGCCAAGGACAACAGGATCACCCTCTATGATCTGCAGCTGAAGGGCGGGCAGACCATCAGCCCCTTCGTCTGGGCGACCAAATACGCCATCGCCCACAAGGGCTTCGAGATCGACATCGTGCCGGGCGGCTTCACCGGCATCACCGAGCGCACCGGCGGCAAGACCGAGCGGCTGCCGGCCATCGTCGATGACGGCAAGTGGGTGCTGGATAGCTGGCTGATCGCCCAATACCTCGACGAGACCTATCCCGACCGCCCCACCCTGGTCGGCGGCAAGCAGGTCGAGATCGCGACCAAGTTCCTCGAGAGCTGGCTGTGGTCGACGGTGCTGCGCGAATGGATGCCCAACATCGTCCGCGACTACCGCGACATGGTGATGGACGTGGACTGGGACTACATCACCAAGACCCGCACCCCGCCCGGCAAGACGCTGGAGGAGACGCAGGCCGGCCGCGAGGATCGCCTGCCGCTGATCCCGCCCAAGCTGGAGCTGCTCCGCACCGCCCTGCGCGACACCCCCTGGCTGGGCGGCGACACGCCCAACTACACCGACTACCGGGCGCTGGCGGTCTTCCTGTTCATGGCGGCGGTGGCCACCACCCCGGTGCTGACCGACGACGACCCGATCCGTGACTGGGTCGAGCGCGGCTTCGACCTCTATGGCGGGCTGGGCCGCCATCCCGGCATGCACCCGATCTTCGGCCTGAAGCTGCGCGACGGCGACCCCGAGCCCTTCGCCAAGGAGGTGGTGGGCAATGGCCTGACCAAGCGCAACACCGGCCCGGACTCCACCCGCGCCGAGACTGAGCGCTTCCGTCAGCGGATCAAGGAATCGACGCCAGCGTAAGAATAGAGCGCCCCGGCCCCCCGCGAAATGAGCGCCTCGGCCGCCTACGCCGCCGGCTCGGCCGACTGCGCCCTGGCGCCGGGCCTTGCCCCTGTGCTCGCCGCACGGGCGGTGCAGGGCGTAGGCGCGGCCCTCTTTTTGCCGAACAGCGTGGCCATCCTCGGCGGCGCCTTCGAAGGCGCGAAACGGGGCCGCGCCTTCGACGCTGCGGCTATAGCGGGCGCAGTGCTGGCGGTGGCGGCGGAGCTGATGGCCTGGCTATCGGCCGACTGAGCCCGCTGGCGCGGGGCAGCCCTGACCCCAACCTTTCCCGCTCATCCCGGCGAAGGCCGGGATCCAGGACAAGTAGAGCCGATGTATCGAGGATTCCATGGCCGCGCCGCCGCGCTCTATTCTGAACGGATCGGCTCCGACTTGGCCTGGATCCCGGCCTCCGCCGGGACGAGCGGGGGTTTTATTGGTCCGATCCGCTCGAATGAGTCTGTCAGACCCGCTCCAACGCCAGCGCCCCGATCGCCCAGGCTCCGGCCGTCCTCACATACTCGGCCTTGAGCAACCGCCGCTCGCTGTGGCTGACGACGCCGCCGCCCTGGGCGTGGGCCATCTGGGTCAGGGTGGTGGTGCGCGGCAGCTCGGTTTCGATCTCGACCACCGAAGCGTAGCGACCGTTGGCGCGCTGGCCATCGGCGGCGACCTCGATCCGGTCGGGTTCGCCGGCGTGGTCGGCGGCGACGCTCCCGACCGCCGGGTCCAGCCGTCCTGCCTTCGGACCCACGAACAGCGCCGACGCATCCGTCCCGGTGGCCGTCTTTCGCAGCCACGCTTGGTGCAGGGCGCGGATCTCGGCCTCGTCCTGCAGGCGCTGGGCCCGGGCCATGTGGTCCTGCCCGGCCAGGGCGATGGCGGGAACGGCCGCGGCCAGGGGCGCGGCGGCCAGGGCGCCGACCTTCAGGAACGATCGGCGCGAGGAGGTGCTGGGCGTGCTCATGCCGGCGTCCTTTCGGTCTTCAGCTGGCTGTATTTGACGATGTCGAAGCGGCCGGCGTGGCGCATGTGGGCGCCCACCGAGCTCATGCTCAGGCCCTCGTTCCCGCAGTGATAGCCGATGCCGGAATCGTGCAGGGTCCTGAGGTTGATGACGATGGTGCCGAGGGTGCCGTTGCAGGCCTCTTCCAGCCAGTACATGTAATAGAGCTGGTCGCGGATCTTCACGTAGGAGGCCGGCCCGCTCCACTCCAGACCGCCCGCGTCATCGCCGGTGAAGATGATCCAGCTCATCGCGTGCGGCGTCGAATAGAGGTGCATCGAGGTCAGGCCCGGCGCGTAGTTCCAGGTCAGGGCCCGGCCCAGCAGCTCGTCGGTGAACCCGTGCCGCTCATAACCGGGCGTGGCGACGCCCTCCGCCTCGATGACGCCGAACATCACCTTCACGCCCGCCTCGTTGGCGAAATAGGGCGTATTCAAGTGGCCGCGGAAGCAGGTGACCAGGCCGTTGTCGAAATCGGCCACGATCATGTGGCCGTCGTGGTCGGGTTCGCCCTCCAGCAGGTGGCCGAAATTGATCACCCCCGGCGCCGGCTCCCAGGCCTTGTAGCGGGCCTTGGTCCAGGCCCCGCCATCCTTGCGCCACTCGAGGTCTTCAGGCCCACCGATCCGGTAGTCCATCACCGGCCCATTGTCGTAGCGCAGGGTCAGGGTCTTGCCGGCCAGGAAATCGGAGGACGGCAGGGCGTTGCCGGCCATCTGAGGACCCGCCCCCGGCGGAGGGAAGACGCTGGTCTTCTTGGCGACCGCCTCGTTGACCTGTGCGGGGGTCATCTTGGGCATGGTCAGGAACGGCCGGTAGAGCCGCCGCTCGCCCTTCTTGGCGTCCTTGGGCGGCGGCACGACATTGCCGGCGACGTCGCCGAACTTCTCGAACTGGGCGATCTGGCCCAGCCAGTCCGCCTCGCCGCGGAACAGGGAGTAGTCGAGCTGGTCCCTGGCGTCGAAACCGAGCCGGAGGCCGATCTGCTGCAGCCGGTTCAGGTCGATCGCATAGACTGTGAAGGTCCCCGAGAACTCGCATTCGGTGCGGGTGTAGATGTAGAAGTCGTCGTCGACCTTGATGTAGTCGGACGGGGCGCAGTAGCCCAGCTCGCCGCCCTGCCGGGTCAGCTCCACGAAGTGCGAATAGGCGGCGGAGGGATAGAACTCGAGCGTCTCGATGCCGGTGTCCTGGGTCCAGTGATAGGCGTGGCCCTCCATCCGGTTGGTGGCCGCGTGCCGCGCCGAGGGCGACGGCGTCCCCGCCTGCTCGACATAGCCCTGGTGGATTTCGCGCTGGACCTCGCGGTTGTCCTTGTAGCCGCTGAACCACAGCTCGAAGACGGTAGCGAGATTGGTCTTGCGGTCGATCACCACCGCATAGCCGCGCTGGGCCCCGGGGATCAGGTGGGCGAAGAGGGCGAGCTTGTCGTGGGTCAGGGCGCCGTAGCCGGCGTCCTCCGGCTTGCCGCCATCCTCCGACAGGGTGAGCTTGTTCGGCCCCTTGAAGCGGTAGCTGAGCACCGACCCCTTATCGGTGACGATCTTCAGGCTCTTGCCGGCGAAGGCGTCCGACATCTGTGAGGCGCTGGCAGGCCCCTTGGTCGCCGCCGGCCCCAGCCTTGCCAGGATCTGTTCCGGCGTGAGCTTGGTGTAGTCGATGCGGTACATCGGCTGCTTGGGATATGGCGTCCCCGGCATTCGTCCCTCCCCGTCCGTCTTCGCGGCGTCGCCTCAGACTAGGCGCCTTCGGAGCATCCGGCCAAGGGGCGATCGCACCGCCCCGCCGTCAGCCTTTTCGGGCCTCGGCGCTCACCTGATAGCCGCGGGCGGTGAGGCGGCTCAGGACGCCGTCGCTGGCCAGCAGGCTGCGGATCGGCAACACCGCCACCGTATGACCGGGCTTGTTCAGGGCCCCCGCCACGGCGTCCACTTCCTGGGCGATGGTCTGGCGCCAGAAGGCCGCGCCGCCCTGCAGCAACAAAAGGCAGATGGAAAAACCGCGCGGGCCGGCCAGCACCCCGGCCACGTCGCCCTGGGCCCAGGCCGCGCCGGTGCTGTTCAGCGCGCCAGCTCCCGCCTCGACCTCATCCAGCGCCTCGGCCAGGCAGGCCCGGCTCATCTCGGGGGTCAGGTTCCTGATGGCGGGATCCAAGAGGCCCACCACGCGGAAGCTGGCAGCCGGCCGCACACGGACATCCTGGCGGCTGGCCAGCCGGCGGATGCCCGCCAGCGGCTCCTTGGTGGTGACCCGGGCGCGGTCGTAGAAATCGATGACCAGGATCTGGCCGGCCGCGATCGGATCCCATCCGTCGTAGCGCGAGAGCGGCTTGCCGAGGCCGGCGCGCGCGGCGGTGAAGCGGGCCCGCAGCGGCTCGGGCAGCCCCTGGTCCATCGGAAGGGGGCTCTTCAGCCGCGAGCGCATGCGCAACAGGGCGGGGATGTCGCCCAGCCCCGCCTTGGGCTCGACCGGCACGATCAAGGCGCTGGCCCCGGCCACCCGTCGTTGCAGCGCCGCCTGGTCCCAACGCTGGCCCTTCGGCAAAGGCTCGTCGGGCAGCCCCAGGATATAGACCACCGAGCCGCCGCGCTGGACGGTCCACCACGCCGGCCCCGGCAACACGCCGCGGACCACCAGCTCGGAGACCACCTTGCCTTCAGGGTCTTCCAGGCCGGGCGGCGGCGCGGCGCGGGCCGGGCCGATCGCGGCGAGGGCGAGCGCGGCCAGTCCCAGGGCGAAGCGCGGCGCCCTCATGACGGTCTCAGTCTTCCAGCAGCCGCGCGGTTGCGCTCTCGGCCGAGGTGTGGACGTCGATGACGGTGACGAAGC
>DATCFQ010000063.1:0-2845 GCA_036509495.1 Caulobacteraceae bacterium | reverse complement strand
GCCGAGGCGTTCGAGTTGCTTCAGCGGCTGGGCGCCCAGGGCAAGGAAGGCGAGACGCCCCAGGCGCTGCTCACCTTCGCCCGCGCCTACGAGGGCCTCGGCCGCGACGAGGAGGCGGCGCGGGCCTATGAATGGGCCGCGCCGCGCCTTCCGGGGCTGGAAGGCGTCGCCCGCCAGGCCGCCTTCCTCGCCCGCACCGGCCGCAAGGCCGAGGCCGCCGAGACCCTGGCGGAGATCGACCGGCGCCTCGGCCGGGCCAATCCGCATTTCCAGAAAGAGGGCCGAGTCTGGCGCGACTTCGCCGCCGACGCCATCGCCCGGGGGTGAAGCGGGGTAGACTGGGCGGAGAATTGGCGCCGCCCTTTTCACCGCTCATCCCGGCGAAGGCCGGGAACCAGGACAAGTAACACCGATGTTGTCCAGGATTCGCGGTCGCAACGCCGCACTCTATTCTGAACGGATCGGCCCTAACCTGTCCTGGATCCCGGCCTTCGCCGGGATGAGCGGGGTTGGTGGTCGGCCTAATCCCAGGTTTTCTACAGCAGCACGTCCGCGAACTCCTCGGGATGCTCGCGCAGATAGGCGGGGAAGCGTTCGTCGAGTTCGCACCGCTCCCAGCCGGGCTCGAGCTGGCCGGCGCGCAGGCGTTGCAGGATCTCGGCCACCGCCTGGGTGGTGACGCCGGCGTGCTCCTGGTGGGCGGTGATGTTCATCTTGGCGGCGATGCCGGAGGCGTCGGACACCGAGGTGAAATGCCACCCCGCCTGGAGCAGCACGGTCGATTTCTTGTCGAAGCGAAGCACGTTGCGCGCATTGCTGAGGCCGACACGGCCCAGGTAGCGCCCCCGCCAGAGCGAAGAAGCCTCCTTCTGGCCCTCCACCGGCAGGACTTGGCGGTAGTTGAGGAAATAGCGCGCGCGCTCCATGCGGAGCCCGGCGAACTCGCCCTCGAAACCCAGGACCACGTCGCGCGAGACGATCTCGTCGGCGTCGGAGATGATCACCAGGTCGTCCTCGCCGCAGAAGCCGTTCAGGCCCAGGACGCCCATGTCGCGCTGGTAGAACTCCCGCGACCACGGGTGGCGCACGTGCGCCGGGAACTCGTCGACCACCACGTGGATGATCTTGGAGGCGAACTCCTCGAACAGGGCCTGCCGCCGCTTGTAGTATGGCGGCTTGCGGACCCCGGTGAAGGTCTGCCGCGCCTCCACCAGGACGAAATGGTCGACCCAGTCGGCCATGGCGTGGAGCTTGAGCTTCAGAAGCCGGAATTCGTTGTTGAAGATGAAGACGTCGAACACCTTGCGCGGCCCCTTCGGCGCGAAGGTCAGGGGATGCCGCTTCAGCACGTCCTGGCCGACGAAGCGCGCCAGGGCCATCCTCAGATCGACCGCCTTGGGTTGGCGCAGGGTCAGGGCGCCGAGGGTATCGATCGCCGGCTCCAGCCGGCCGGCGCGGCCCCAGGCCAAGGCCGCTGAACCCTGCACCCGGGCATTGGTCCCATGCCATCTCATCGGAAGCTGCGGCGGCCGGCCGGGAGGGATCGCACCCAGGGTATCGGCGGCGATGCGCAGGTCGAGGCCCATCTTGTTCGAGCGGTTGAGTCGCTGCATGGCGTGAAACAGGCTGTAGCCGGACTCCGGCTTGGCCACCGACAGCAGGGTGTCCAGCACCAGGTGGAACTCGTGGGTCTGCTCGCCCTCGATCGTCCCCTCGCCCAGCAAGAAGGCCATCAGCGCCTTGAAGGCGGGCTCAAAGGCGCCGAGATCGACCCAGCGATCGATCAGGGCCCGGGTCTCGGGCCACGCGCCGGTGTTGTGGGCGGCATGCTGAGCCCCGCGCAGCTGCGCCGCGGCGGCTTCGATCTGCGCCGCCCCATCGCCCAGCCTGGAGTCCACCTCGCGCACCGCCGCAGCCGCCGCCGCCGCCTGCACCAGTCGGCCGCGCCCCAACTCGCACCGGGCCAGCTCCAGCCGCCCCTCGGCGCCTTCGAGCAGCCGGAAGCGGGGATCGCGCAGCGTCTCCTCCGCCTCCGGCCAGCGGCCGGCCGCATTGAGCCTGTGGACCATCCGGCTGGCCGCCTTGCCCCCTAGGGCTTCATTGGCCTTGAGCGCCGCGGCCATGCTGACGAAGGGCTCGGGCCATCCGCTCTCCCAGGCCGCGCGGAAGTCCGCGTAGAACCCGTCGCGATCCTGCAGGAACCGCCGCGCGTAATGATCTGGATCGAGCGCCGCCGCCCGCACGTCGCGCCGGAAGGCCAGGACAATCCGGTTCAGCTGCGAGACCAAATGCATAGCTCCGGGGGACTTCAGGACCAGGGGCAGACCTAACAGCGGGGCGGAAGAGGGGCAACCATGGCCCGGCCCCGCCGCGCCTCGGGTTTGCCGATCCGGCGCGCGTCCGCCATAAGCCTCCGCGACCCCGCTCACCCCCGCCCTCCCGAGGACCTCGTGGCCCTGAAAGTCGCTATCGTCGGCCTGCCCAACGTCGGCAAGTCCACCCTGTTCAACGCCCTGACCCAGACCGCCCAGGCCCAGGCGGCGAACTATCCGTTCTGCACCATCGAGCCGAACGTCGGCGACGTCGCCGTGCCCGAGCCGAGGCTCGACCGCCTGGCCGAGATCGCCAAGTCCAAGGAGATCATCCCGGCGCGGATCAATTTCGTCGATGTGGCGGGCCTGGTGCGCGGCGCCTCCAAGGGCGAGGGCCTGGGCAACCAGTTCCTGGCCACCATCCGCGACACCGACGCCGTCGCCATGGTCTCCCGCTGCTTCGTGGACACCGACATCACCCACGTGGAGGGCCGCGTCGATCCGCTCGCCGACCTCGAGATCATCGAGACCGA
>DATCFQ010000062.1:0-2274 GCA_036509495.1 Caulobacteraceae bacterium | reverse complement strand
TCTTGCCGGCGAGCCGCCTCGACTTTGCAGGTCGCCTCCAGGAAATCCCCGATTGGGTGTGGGAGCCCGCGCGCAAGGGAAGAGGCAAAGTGCTGTTCGACGCTTCCCTGGAAGCCAAGCCGCACGAGCCGCTGCGCACTCGCACACTCCACGACTTCCTCGAGCGCGCCCATGTGTCCTCCGACCAGGCGGTCTACCTGACGCAGGATCGCGGTTACGCTGACGCCTATTTCGCCTACTGCAAGGCTTCGGGCGAACGTCCCATGCCGGTCATGGTGCACGATTACTGGGTCGGCGAGGTGATCCAACAGCACGCCGAGGATGGGGGCAAAGCCTTCGAGGCGCGGCTGGAAGCTTTTCGCGCCCGCCCGGACCGGCGCGAAAAGACGTTCCTGTCCCTGAACCGCAGCCTCCGGCCATCGAAGGCGCTATTCCTGCTTCGCCTGATGCACGACGGCTTGTGGAATCACGGCCTGATTTCGACCGGAGGTTTCGAGCTCCAGCGACAGCAGCTCCGGCTGAACCAGGCGCAGCTCCTCGACTACTTGTTCGGAGACCCGGCCTTCGCCGACCTGAATCGGCTGCTTCGGCCGATGACGCCTCGCCTCGAAGCGGTCGGCCGCATCGACTTCGAGGTCCCCGGTACTCCGCGCCGTCTTGGCGCGGCCATGGATCATCCCTTGGCGGAGTTCGGCCGCACCTGGTTCACCGTCGTCACCGAAACCGAGATGGCCTCCCGGCCCGTGCGCATCACCGAGAAGGCGCTGAAGCCGTTGATGAACTTCCATCCCTTCATCATGCTTGGAAATCCTGGCTCGCTGGGGCTTCTGCGAGAGTACGGCTCCAAACGTTTTCGGCGGTCTTCGACGAGGCCTACGACCAGGAACCTAATCCCCGGCGGCGCTTCGAGATGGTGTTTCGCGAGGTCGAACGGCTCTGCCATCTTGATCATGCCGAGCTCGAGCGGCTTTGCCGTCGCGTCGAAGAAACCGTGATCTTCAACGCCCGCCATGCCCTCGTAGACTTGCCAAAGACCTACCGGACGCATCTGGATCCGGAGTTGGTACGCCGTTTGTTGGCGCCGGCCGCCGATTGCGGGGATGGCGGCCCGGCCGGGTCCATCACCAGAGCCATGTCAAAGCTCCAGCTCGGCCGGGGAGCCTCTGCCCGATGAATGAGATCAGGGTCCTGGGATCGGTGCTCACGCCAGAGTTTCAGGTCGGCGCGGGCCAGGCCGAGAGCCTGACCAATCTCGTGAGGTCTAAGAGTCGCCTGCGTAAGACGGACCCCGAGGCCGAGGCGGAGATCTCCTGGGTTTTCGACTCCGAGGGGGGGAACCGAGGTCTTTACCTGCGGTACGCCTCGGCGACGGAGCTGCCAGGCTGCCGACTCCTCGTGAACGATACCACCGTGGTGAAAGCGGCCGCCTACGAGTCCACCCTTGGATTGCTCGACTGGCGCTACCAGGCGACGGTGGAGCTGCCTCCCGGGCGGAACCGGATCAGCCTCCGCATCCTTGGCGCGCCGCCCCAGATCGAAGGCCTCGCCGTGGGGCAACCGCCTTCGGTTTCATACCCTTCGGTCGACGAAGGGCTGCGCCGGCAAAAGCAGCTACGCAGATCGGATAAAGGGAAGCGCCCGCTCACGGTCCGGCCCGAGCGGCTGGCGTCCCTGGTCGAGTTCGTCCGCCGCTCGGCGAGCGACGAAGGGGAGTTCAACCAGGTGCAGCGGCTGGTCGAGCAGTTGGTGCTGGCCACACGTTGGGACGCGATGGACGGCCAAGCTCGCCTGCCCTGGGGCGGCCCGATGAACGGCCAGAGCTACCGCCAGCTCATTTTCCATAGGCTGATGGGCATGGGCGTGGACGCGATCGTCGAGACGGGCACCCACGTGGGAGCGTCGACGGCCTTCTTCGCCCGGCGCGGCGTGCCAGTGTTCTCCTGCGATGTGCAGGAAGCCCGCCTGGCCGCCGCCATAGTCCAGCTGTCCGACTGCCGGAACGTGACCCTCCGCCTGGAAGATTCCCGTTCTTTCCTGCGCGGGCTGGCGGCAGACCCCGCCTTCGCTTTCTCTCTTCCCCTGTTCTATCTAGACGCGCACTGGGGTGATGATCTTCCGCTGGGGGACGAAATCGCCATCGTCCGTGGGCGTTGGCCCAACTTCGTCATCATCATCGACGACTTTCAGGTGCCTGGAGCATCCTACACCTGGGGAGACTACGGGGAAGGCCGTGACCTCACCCTCGAATACCTGCAGCGAAGCGGCGTAGAATTC
>DATCFQ010000061.1:0-3459 GCA_036509495.1 Caulobacteraceae bacterium | reverse complement strand
CAACGCTCTGGGTCATCTGGCGCCGCCCCAATCCCTAGCGTAACCGCCTGGGGCCGTAAGGCGCCGTGGAATCACGCGCAAAAATATATCTCCTAACCTTCGTCCCCGGATTTGCGGGACATCGCGACCCGAGCATCGGATTCGGGCGCCGGCCTGAACCGGTCCGACCCGTGATGCGTCTCGGCCAATCTCAACGCGCGCTCCGTCTCGCCCTGCCTGACCTGCCAGCCAACCCGCCATTCCTCATAGCGGATCGTGCCCCGCGGATGCGGGTTGGCGGACAGGGTTCGTCCAGCCACCGCGGCCACATAGCCCTCATTCGTCTCGTTCTGGGTCTCGTTACGCCTGATCTGCCAGCCGGCGCGCCATTGCTCGTAGCGGATCGTGCCGCGTGGATACGGGTTCTCCGAAGCGCCCCGGCCGGCCCCCGCCGCCACGTACCCTTCGTCTTCCTCTTTGTGGAGATTATTGGAAGTCATACCCGTCATTCCCATCCTCCAAGGCTGCGCCAATCTGGCGAATTCCGGCGTAAATGACAAATCCGTGTGCCGACCCCGCCACGAATGCGGTTCGGAACGCCGACGAACAACGATTACAACGGCCGCCGCCGGACCGGCCCCATGCCAAACCCCGCCGGCCCGATCGATGCGGGTTGGAACCAGGCGCCACCATGGGCATGTTGCGCCGATGCGCCTTGCCCATCCCACGATCCAGCCAACCGGCCAAACAATCTCCTTCCAGTTCGACGGCCAGCGGATCGATGCCCTGCTCGGCGAGACCATCGCCGCCGCCCTCTCGGCCGCCGGGATCACGACCCTCCGCCACACCGCGTCCGGCGCGCCGCGCGGCGTGTTCTGCGGCATGGGCGCCTGTTTCGATTGCGTCGTCACCGTCAACGGCCGCATCGGCCAGCGCGCCTGTCTGACGCCGGCCGCCGACGGCATGCTGGTAACCAGCGGCTTCCCCGCCGAACTGGCATCCGATCCCGCCCCGCCGCCGGATGAACGGGCCTGCGACATCCTGGTCGTCGGCGGCGGCGTCGCCGGCCTGTCGGCAGCGATCGCGGCCGCTGAAGCCGGAGCCTCGGTCGTGGTCCTCGACGAACGCCACGCCCCCGGCGGCCAGTTCGCCAAGCCGCTCGCCCCCAGTCACACCGATACCGCCCCGGACCACCAGTTCCGCCTGGGCACCGACCTTCGCACCCGATCCGAACGCGCCGGTGTGCGGTTGGAGACCGGCGCCACCGTCTGGGGTGCCTTCGCCCCGGATGAACTCGCCGCCGTCGTGCGCGGCCAGTCCGTCACCTATCACCCCCGCCGCCTGATCCTGGCCACCGGCGCGCACGAAGCCCCCGTGCCGGTGCTGGGCTGGACGCTCCCCGGAGTCATGACCACCGGCGGCCTGCAAACCCTGGTGCGCACCCAGCGCGTCTCCCCCGGCCAGCGCGTGCTGATCGCCGGCAGCGGCCCGCTGAACATGCAACTCGCCTGCGAACTCCTGGCCGGCGGCATCACCCCGGTCGCGGTGCTGGAAGCGGCGCCCCGCCCCGGCGTGGCGGCCTGGCGAGACCTGGCGCGCATGGCCCTGGCGGATTCCGGCCTTCTGCTTGACGGCTGGGCCATGCTCCGCCGCCTGCGCCTGGCCGGCGTGCCCCTGCTGTGGGGCACCCCATTGGATCGCCTGACCGGAGACGACCGGGTCCGCACTGCCATCGTCGGCGCGCACCGTTTCGACGTCGATGTCGTCGCCCTCAACATGGGCTTCCAGCCGGAGGTCAACCTGGCCCGAGCCCTGGGCGTGCCGCATCGCTTCGTCGATCGCGGCGCCGGCTATCTCGCCAGTGAGACCGACGCCAACGGCCGCACCACCGTCGCCGGCGTTTTCACCGTCGGTGACGGCGCCAACCTTGGCGGCGCCCATGTTGCCCGGGCGAGGGGCCGTCTGGCCGGCCTCGCCGCCGCCCGCGAACTCGGCTTCGCCGCCCCGCCTGACACCGCCGCCCGCACCGCGCTGGCCCGCGCCGAGGCGTTCCAGGCCGCCTTGTGGCGCGTATTCGCCGCCCCTCCACCAACCTTGGCCGATGCCACGATGGTCTGCCGCTGTGAGGAAGTCACCGCCGCCTGGCTGCGCGCCGAGATCGCATCGGGCCTGACCTCGCTGCCGGCCCTGAAGAAAGCCACCCGAGCCGGCATGGGCCGCTGCCAAGGCCGTTTCTGCGCCGCGACAATCGCGCGCATGTGCCCCGGCAACCCCGAACCTGACGGCTTCGCCGCGCCGCGCGCCCCGCTGCGTCCCGTCCCCGCCGCGCCGCTGATGCGGGAGGCCCCGGAATTCATCGCACCCCTGCTGACCGATCCCGCCCCGCCGGCACGCCTGCACGCCCTGCCGCCGCTGCCGGTCGAAACCCGCCACGCCGACATCGTCGTGATCGGTGGTGGCGTGGCCGGCCTCTCCACGGCGTATTTCCTGGCCAAGGGCGGCGCCGACGTCCTGCTGATCGACCGCGACGAAGCCGCGATGGCCGCCAGCACCGCCAACGCCGGCAGCCTGCACGTGCAGTTGCTGTCCTACGATTTCTCCGGCGACACGCCGCAGGACGGCGGTCCCGCGGCCCACACGCTGCCGCTCGCGCCACGCAGTATCGCGCTCTGGAAGGCGATCGGTGCGGCGGTGGGCGAGGACCTGGGCATCCGCACCGAAGGCGGCCTGATGTTGGCCGAAGACGAAGCCGGCCTGGCCTGGCTGCGCCGCAAATCGGCGATGGAGCGCCGCTGGGGCATCGAAAGCCACGTGCTGCAAGGCAACGAACTGCGCGACCTCGCCCCGGCTTTGTCCGACCGCATGGTCGGTGCCGATTTCGTTCCGGCCGAGGGCTACGGCGATCCGCTGCGCGGCATGATGGCGCTGCTGCATCAGGCCCGTGCCCACGGAGCGCGCCTGTTGCGCGGGGCCGAGGTCCAGGCGATCGAGCGGACCGGCACCACCTGGACCGTAACCACCAGCCAAGGCCCCGTCACCGCCGGGCGGCTGGTGAACGCGACCGGCCCCTGGGCTGCCCGTATCGGCCGCATGGCCGGCCTGGACCTGCCGGTGACCGGCACGGTACAGCAGGTGATCGTAACGGAACCGGCGCCCCCGCTGACCCGCCATCTGGTTGCGCTCGCAAACCGGCATCTGTCGCTGAAACAGCAGGCCAGCGGCGGCTTCCTGATCGGCGGCGGCTGGTTCGGCGATTTCGACCCGGCAACCGGACGAACCAGCCCGTTGCGCCAGAATATCGAGGGCAACCTATGGGTCTGCGAACGCGCTCTACCGGCGGTGAAATCCCTATCCATCGTGCGCGCCTGGACCGGCATCAACCCGGCGATCGATCGAGCCCCCCTGCTGGGCGAGGTCCCCGGCTTACGCGGCTTCTACAACACGGTAACCGCCAACGGCTACACGCTGGGCCCCGCGGTG
>DATCFQ010000060.1:0-4156 GCA_036509495.1 Caulobacteraceae bacterium | reverse complement strand
CGCCCTCAAGCGCGACTCCAACCTTGCCGGCATTCCGGTGATCATCGTCTCCATGCTGGACGAGCGGCCGCTCGGCCTCTCGCTGGGGGCGGCGGAGTTCCTCACCAAGCCGATCGACCGCTCGCTGCTGGTCGAGACCGTCCGCAAGCACGCCGGCCCGGCTAAGGGCGTGGTGCTGGTGGTCGATGGCGACAGCGGCCACGCCGTCCAGATCGCCCAGGCGATCAGCGAGACCGGCCGCACCGCCGAGACCGTATCGGACGGCCGCGCCGCCCTGGAGTGGCTCGGCAAGCATGCCCGTCCGGCCCTGATGGTGCTGGATCTCGACGCCGCCATCGGCGACGGCTCTTCGCTGCTGGACGTCATCCGGGCCGACGAGAACCTCAAGGGCGTGCGCCAGATCCTGCTCACCGAACGGCGGCTGAGTCCGGCCGAGCTCAGCTATCTCTCCGGCCATCCGGGGACGGTGGTCAGCAAGGACGTGGATGTGGCCGCGGCCCTGGTCGCCGCCATGCGCGACGAGACCGGAGCCGACGAATGACCCGCATCCTGCTGGTCGAGGACAACCCCGAGAACCGCGACATGCTGAGCCGTCGGCTGATCCGCCGCGGCTTCGAGATCGAGTTCGCCGAGGATGGGGAGGAGGCCGTGCGCAAGGCCAAGCAGGCGGCGCCGGCGCTGATCCTGATGGACCTCAGCCTGCCGGTGATGGACGGCTGGGAGGCGACCCGCCGGATCAAGGCCGACGCCGAGACTGCCTCCATTCCGGTCATCGCGCTCACGGCTCACGCCATGTCGTCCGATCGCGAGCGCGCCCTGAACGCCGGTTGCGACGACTACGACACCAAGCCGGTGGATCTCGAGCGCCTGCTCGGCAAGATGCAGGCCCTGCTGCCCGGCGGGGGTTCGGCCGGATGAGCAGGCCCCTGTCGCAACAGCTGCACACTTCCCCAACATGGTGGCGCCGCGGCGGAGGCTGACATGCAGATCGACAAGACCGACCTCGGAGAGTCCATCACCCGGCTTAAGCTGGCGGGTCGGCTTGATATCAACGGCGCGGCCATGGCCGAGATTCCCATCAGCCTGGCGGCCAAGAACTGCCGCCGCCTGGTGATCGACATGTCCGAGGTGAGCTACGTGTCCTCGCTGGGTGTGCGTCACCTGGTGATGGCCGCCAAGACCGTCGGCCGCGGCGGCGGCAAGCTGGTGCTGTTCCAGGTCACGGAGCCGGTCGCGGAGATCCTCGAGACCATGGGGATCACCGACCTGATTCCGATCGCGGCCACCGAGGCGGCGGCGCTGGAACTGAGCTGACAGGGCGCACCCAGCCGGTGTTGGCCGAGCGCGAAGCTTCAGCTTAGGATGGCGCCGGCGGGCCAGGCTCGCCCGGCGACGCGTGGGGGAGTTTGACGTGTCCGAACAGATCCAGATCCTGCGTCCGCTGGGGCGGCTCGACAGCGCCTCGAGCCCCGTGCTTGAGCGGCAGGCTTTCGATTGCATCGACGCCGGCGAGCGCCGGCTACTGCTGGATTTCAGCGCGCTCGACTACATCTCCAGCGCCGGGCTGCGCGCCGCGCTGGCCGTGGCCAAGCGGATGAACGCCGCCGGCGGCAAGCTGGCCCTCTGCTCGCTGAGTCCGCAGGTGGCCGAGGTGTTCGAGATCAGCGGGGTGGACGCCATCATCGACATCCATCCCTCCGCCGAGAGCGCCACCCAGCGCTTGACGGCCAGCTGACTCCGCCGTGCCCGCCCGAGCCCGCTCCGTCCGCCCCGCAGAGCCCGCGGCGGCGTCCGCGGTCTCGCTGATCGAGGAATTCCTGCTGCTAGCCCTGGAGGACCAGGGCGGCGAGTTCAGCCGCATCCCCGAGACCTCGCTGAGTTGCGGCCTGGCCGGCGCGGCCCTGATGGACCTGGCCATCCGCGGCCGGGTCGACTGCGATCTGCAGCATCTGTGGGCAGTCGATCCCACGCCGACCGACTCGCAGATGCTCAATGAGGTGCTGGCCGAGATCGCAGCCGAGCCCCAGCGCCTGCACGCCCGCGACTGGATCGCGCGGCTGATGCCTCAGGCCCTGCGTCTGCGCGGCGAGGCGATCGCGCGGCTCTGCGAGCGCGGCGTGCTGCGCCAGGAAGACCACGCCTATCTGTGGGTGCTGAAGGCCCGCCGCTATCCGGTCGAGCGCGGCGAGGAGCGGCTGGAGGGCAAGCGGCGCATCCTGGCGCTGCTGTTCAACCAGGAGATCCCAGATCCCGAGGACGTGGGCCTGGTCGCCCTGGCCGACGCCTGCGGGGTGTTCGAACGCATCCTCGACCGCAAGACCCTGCAAGAGGCCGCCCCGCGCATCCGCCAGCTCCGGCGGATGGACCTGATCGGGGCGGAGATCGCCCACACCGCCGAGGTGATGAACCGCGAGATCCGCGCGGCCGAACGGCGGACCGTGATCGCCGGCCTCGCTGGCAATGTGATGGAGTGGTACGACTTCGGCATCTACGGCTATTTCGCCGCCATCATGGGCCAGAAGTTCTTCCCGGCCCACGATCCGGCCACCTCGCTGATGGCCTCGTTCGGCGTGTTCGCCGTGGGCTTCCTCGGCCGGCCGATGGGCGCCCTGATCTTCGGGCGCCTCGGCGACCGGCACGGCCGCAAGCACGCCCTGACCGCCTCGGTGATGTTCATGGCGGTCCCGACCCTGTTCATCGGCCTCTTGCCGACCTACGCCCAGATCGGCGTCTTCGCGCCATTGCTGTTGATCGCGCTGCGGCTGTTCCAGGGGATGGCGGTGGGCGGAGAGTTCACCACCTCGATGGTGCTGCTGGTGGAGTCGGCCCAGTCGAGCCGGCGCGGGTTGGTAGGCAGTTTTGCGCCGACAGGCGCCTCGGCCGGCATGCTGCTGGGATCGGTGGCGGGCGCGGCGATCACGGGCCTTCTGTCCGCTTCGGCGATTTCGGCCTGGGGCTGGCGCGCGGCCTTCCTGTTCGGCCTGGTGATCGGCCTGGTGGTGCTGATCGTCCGCCGTCGCCTGCCGCCGGATCCGACCATCGAGGCCATCAGCGAGGCCCGCAAGTCGCCGATCGCGACCGCGTTCAAGACCGAGTGGCGCACCATACTGCGCATCGCCGGCATGATGCTGACCCAGGGCATCGGATTCTATCTGAACTTCGTCTACCTGAGCACTTGGCTGACCCAGTACACCCACCTCTCAAAGCCGGTGACGCTGCTGCTGAACGCCCTGATGCTGGCCCTTCAGCTGGTGCTCCTGCCTCTGGGCGGCGCCTTGTCCGATCGCATTGGGCGCAAGGCGCAGCTGGTTCTGGGAACCCTCGGATTCGTGCTGCTGACCTGGCCGCTCTACGTCCTGATCGGCCGCGGCTCTCTGGTCGCCGTCATGCTGGGCCAGGCCGGCTTTGTGCTGTTGCAGGCAAGCATCTCGAGCGCCATGCCGGCCTTCAACGTCGAGGCCCTTCCCAAGCACGTGCGCTGCACGGCGCTTTCAGCCGGGTACAACCTCGCCCAGGCGATTTTCGGCGGCACTGTGCCGATGGTCGCCGTCGCCCTGATCGCCGCCACCGGCTACCGATTGGCCCCGTCGATCTACCTGTCCGCCGCGGCAGTGATCTCGCTGCTCGTGGTCCTGACCATGCGCACCGCGCCAGAAGAGCGCGTCGCCCTGAGCTAGCCGCCTTTGATCAGCCTCGTCCAATGGCTCCAGGCGCGGTCGAGCTGGGTGTCGTTGGCGGCGGCGCTGGCGAGCGCTTCCGGCCCGCTGAGGTAGGTCGGCTCGCCGAGGCGCAGGGCCTCGGACTGCAGGCGGGCGTTCACCTCGGCATAGACCGCGCGATAGACCGCCTGGCGCACGCCCGAGCCCACCGCCGTCGAGCCGTGGCCGCGCATCAGCACCAGGCCTTGGTCGCCCAGCCGCTCGGCCAGGGCGGCGCCCAGCGTCCGGTCGCTGATCAGGAGATCGGGGTGTTCGCCCGGGCAGTCGCGGATCTCGAACACCGGCGCCCGATCGCCGATGAAACCGGCCATGTGGAAGATCGGCCGCAGGGGCGCCGACGCGACCACGCCGAAGGGGATGAGCCCGGGGGAATGGGAGTGCGCCACCGCCCCGACATCGGGGCGGGCGCGGTAAATCTCGCCGTGGATGAAGCGCTC
>DATCFQ010000059.1:0-3690 GCA_036509495.1 Caulobacteraceae bacterium | reverse complement strand
ATTGACGGTCGACACCGCCGGCTTCGACGTGGCCATGGCCGAGCAGCGGGCGCGGGCGCGCGAGGCCTGGACCGGCTCGGGCCAGAAGGCCCAGAGCGCCGTCTGGCTGACCCTGCGCGACCGGCTGGGGCCCAGCGCCTTCACCGGCTACGAGCACACCGACGGTTCGGCCGCGGTGCTGGCCATCGTCAAGGACGGCGATCAGACGAGCGCCGCCGAGGCCGGCGACACCGTCGAGGTGCTGCTGGACCGCACCCCCTTCTATGCCGAGAGCGGCGGCCAGGCCGGCGACGAGGGCGCCTTGGAATGGGCGGGCGGCCGCGGCCAGGTGCTCGACACCCAGAAACGCGCCGGCGACCTCAACGTCCACGTCATCAAGATCGACGACGGACGGCTGGCCGCAGGCGACCACGCGGCGCTCAGCGTCGACGCCGAGCGGCGCCAGCGCACCCGCGCCAACCACTCCGCCACCCACCTGCTGCACGCGGCCCTGCGCAACGTGCTGGGCCCGCACGTGGCCCAGAAAGGCCAGATGGTCGACGGCGAACGCATCCGCTTCGACTTCTCGCACTCCGGGCCCCTGACCTCCGAGCAGATCGACCGGATCGAGGCGGAGGTGAACGCGGTGGTGCGCCAGAACCTCGAGGCCTCGACCAGGCTGATGGCCCCGCAGGAGGCCATGGCCGAGGGCGCCATGGCGCTGTTCGGCGAGAAATACGGCGATGAGGTCCGCGTGCTGGCCCTCGGCCACAGGCTGGATGGCGAGGGCGCCTATTCGGTCGAACTCTGCGGCGGCACCCATGTGGCGCGCACCGGCGACATCGCCCTGTTCAAGATCGTCTCCGAAGGCGGCGTCGCCGCCGGCGTGCGGCGGATCGAGGCCCTGACCGGCGAGGCGGCGCGGCGCTATCTGCTGGACCAGGCCAACACCGCCCGCGCCCTGGCCGAACGGTTCAAGGCGCCGGTGTTCGAGCTCGCCGGCCGCATCGACGCCCTGATCGGCGAGCGGCGGGCCCTGGAGCGCGAGCTGGCCGACGCCAAGCGCAAACTGGCCCTGGGCGGCGGCGGCTCGGGCGCTCCGGCGACCGAGGAGATCGGGGGCGTCAAGTTCGATGGCCGGCTGCTCGACGGCGTGCCGCCCAAGGACCTGCGCGGCGTGGTCGACGATGCGAGGAAGCAGCTGGGATCGGGCGTGGTCGCCTATGTCTCGACCAACGAGGGCAAGGCGGCGATCGCGGTGGCCCTGACGCCAGACCTGGTCGGCCGCTTCGATGCGGCGGCGCTGGCGCGCGCGGCGGTGCTGGCCATGGGCGGCCAAGGCGCCGGCGGCAAGCCGGACTTCGCCCAGGGCGGCGCTCCCGACGCGTCCAAGGCCCAGGCGGGCCTCGACGCGGTCAAGGCGGCGCTGGCCAACTAGCTCGGGCCGCCCGGGCGCTGGCAGGGCTCGAGGAGGGTGCTGCGTAGGACCGCCCCGATCCACCGCCAGACCGTGGATCTCACGGCCTATCCCGACCGGTTGAGATCTGCCTCGGGATGCGGGCGGCGAAGCGGCCGATGTTCTCGACCCGGGCGCCCCCGCCCCTGCCGCGCCGCTCACGGCAGCGGTGCTGGAGAAACCTGATCGCGCCCTCCGTGCGGAGGGCTTTATCCGCGCCTCCCATGTTGCTAGATTGCCTGGGAGTTCGACAGATCGACGGGCATAGCGGCCGAAGCGCCGGTCGGTCTGCGTCCGGGGGGCTGAAGTGCGACGACCTCCACCAGCCGCGTGAACGGCATCCGCTGCGGAACCCTGCGTCCCGATCCGCAGAGCCAGCGGGAACCGCCGAAGTGGGTCTTCGGGGCCACCCAGCAGAAGCACCCCGACCGATGTCGCTTACTATGAATGAAACGCCCGTTTGGAGCCGCCCGGTGGGCCAACCTGGCCCTTGGCGCGTCTTGCTCGCGGATCAGCGGAAGAGTCTGTTCCACCTCGTCAAGGACAGCCGCATCGAGATCCAGCTTTCCTTCGACCCCGAGCGGCCGCCGCATCTGATCGTCATCCCCTGTCCGAAGCTCTCGAAGTCGTTCGACGAGTCCGTCCGCGACCTGCCTCCTGAGGCTTTCGCAGGCGCCGCTGTGGCTCTCGAAGCCACCGGAAAGGGCACGGAGCCGAGCGTCGAATTCATGCACTGCGTGCAGGACTTCCTCGCGGAGCGCGGGATCCCTGAGGAACGCTGCGCCTTCGTGGCGAACAATCGCCGCGCCATCCTGCCCGGATCGAGCATCCGCATCCTGCATTACGACTATTGGCTAAGGCGGATGTTCAAGGATTTCCACAAGCGCGGACTTGCGGAATTCGAGTTCCGCGAGGCTAACTTCCGCGCGCGTGGCCGCCATCGGCCGCGCCGATTCCTCTCGTTCAACATGACGGCGCGACCCTGGAAGCTGCTGTTCCTGCTGAGCCTTCTGCGGGATGGCTTGTGGGACGCCGGCTACATTTCCTTCGGCGGCTTCGCCCATGTCGACCGCCCCATGGGCGAGACCCTCGACCAAGTTGCAGCCGAGCTGCTCCAGACCCGCGGCTTCGAGGACCTCGCCTCCGACGTCCTCCGGTTCCTGCCCTCGCTCGACGCGAAGGGGAAAGTCCTGTTCGGCCAGATTCCCCATACCCGCCAAGGCGTGATCCGCAAGGCCACCGACGGCGTTCGGGTCGAAGAATTCGACCTCACCTGGTTCTCGGCGACCACCGAGACGGAGATGTCGGCCACCAAGGACTACGTCACCGAAAAGCCGTTCAAGGCGATGCTGAATTTCCATCCGCAAGTGATCTTGGGCAATCCCGGCGCCCTGGTGCGCCTGCGGTCTTTCGGCTTCCAAAGCTTCAGCCCCTGGATCGACGAGTCGTACGATCAGGAGACGAATCCGCGTCGGCGGTTCGAACTGGTCTACGCTGAGGTCCGGCGCCTTTGCGCGGCCGACGAGGCTGAAATGGCCCGGCTCGAGCACGAGCTTTCGGAGATTCTCGTCGCCAACGCCCGCTGGGGTCTGGTCGACATGCCGCGCAAGTACCGGGAAGTGTGGGACCCCGAGATCGTCGCGAACCTCCTGGCTCTCAGCCCGGCGGCGTCGGAGTTGCCCATCTGACGCCGTTCGGGGGCCGTCTACCCCATGGTCCCGGAAAGCGGCGCGAGCTGCTTTCCGGGATAGGCGGAAGGCCTGGCGTCCGACGCGATCCCCGGCTTTGCGCTCCCCAGGTCAAATCCCCGGGCTCCGGCTGGGATCACAGGACCGTTGGATCACGTCGGGATCGTGCAGAAGACGCCGATCTTGTTGCCGGACGGGTCGCGCAGATAGGCGGCGTAGGTGCCGGGCGGGCCCATCGGGCGGGGACCGGGGGCGCCTTCGTCGGTTCCGCCAGCGGCCAGGCCGGCGGCATGGGCCTTCTGGACCGTCTCCGGATCGGCGCCACGGAAGCCGATCATGGTCCCGTTGCCGAAGCTGGCTTCGCCGCCGTCGCCCGGCTTGCCCACGATCACGGGCGGCTTGCCCTCGCCGCAGCTGAAACCGACTCGCCCGGCCATCTCGAAGGCGCGCGTATAGCCCAGGGGGGCCAGCACGGCCTCGAAGAAGGTGGCCGAGGCGGCCGGATCGTTGGCGCCGAGCATCAGGTGGCTGATCATGTTTCCTCCAGTGTCCGCCCCCCATGGGGCG
>DATCFQ010000058.1:0-4871 GCA_036509495.1 Caulobacteraceae bacterium | reverse complement strand
CGGCTTCGCGAGCTGCATCTCCTGGGACTGAGCGCCACCCGCCCGGGCGTCCAGAACCGCGACCCGACCGCGCCGGCCTATGCCAACTACGACGAGGCCAAGGCCAATCCGATCCCACTGCCCGATCCGCTGGTCGAACTCGACGGACGCCGGGCGGCCACGGCTGAAGCGTGGTGGACGGTGCGGCGGCCCCAGATCGTCGCCGCCGCCGATCGGAATCTCTACGGCCGCCAGCCGGCCCATACGCCCAAGGTGCGCTGGCTGGTCACCCAGACCTCGCATGAGACCCGCTTCGGCGTGGCCGTGGTGGTGAAGTCGCTGGAGGGCCGTCTGGACAACCGCTCCGATCCAGCCATCGACGTCCGCATCCAGGCCGAGCTGACCACCCCGGAGGCCGCCATCGCCGCCCACCGCAAGACCCCGGTGGTGATGTCGCTGATCTGGCTCGAGCCGCCGGTCATCCCGGGCCTCGAGTTCACCCCCGAACCGGGCCCCGACTATCGCCAGCAGATCCTGGATCGCGGCTGGAGCTACATCCTCGTCGATCCCAATAGCATCCAGGCCGACAACGGGGCGGGGCTCACCAGTGGCGTCATCGGCCTCGGCAATCACGGCCAACCGCGCGGGCTGGAGGACTGGGGCGTGCTGCGGGCCTGGGCCTGGGGCGCCAGCCGGGCGCTCGACTATCTCGCGACCGATCCGAACACCGATGCGGCCCGGGTGGCGATCCAGGGTCACTCCCGCTACGGCAAGGCGTCGCTGGTCGCCATGGCCTATGACCGGCGCTTCGCCACCGGCTTCATCAGCTCGTCGGGAGCGGGCGGCGCGGCGCCCTATCGGCGGCATTTCGGCGAGCAGGTCGAGAACCTCGCGGCGTCCAACGAATATCACTGGATGGCCGGCGAATTCCTCGAGTATGCGGCCGGCCCGCTGCACGCCGACGACCTCCCGATCGATTCCAATGCGGTCATCGCCCTGGCGGCGCCGCGGCCGATCTTCATCGGCGCCGGCAGCGCCGACGCGGCGTCCGGCAAGCCCAACGACGCCTGGGTCGATCCGCGCGGGATGTTCATGGCCGAGGCCAGCGCCGGCGCGGTCTACCGGCTGCTCGGCAAGCGGCCGCTGGACCCGGTGTTTCCGCCGGTGCTGACCCTGTCGGACAGCGGCGACATGGCCTATCGCGAGCATGACCGGGGCCACACGCCGGGCCCCAACTGGCCTCAGTTCCTCGACTTCGCCGCCCGCGCCTTTGCGCGCCAAGGCGGCTGATCCAGGACCCGCTCTCGACGTCAGTAATGGCGACGACCGTCCCGGCGCCAGTAGGCAGGGTGGTTGTAGTGCCAGTAGCGGTACGGACGGTAGGTCCAGCGCCCGCCGGCGAAGATCCACGGGTTGTACCAGGACGGCCCATAGACCACGGCCGGTCCATAGCCCGGATAGGCGAAGGCCGAGCAGCGCACCGGGTCGTTGCGCTGCAGGCTCAGCCGGTTCTCGCCAAGGCCGGCTCGAGGATGGCGCCGGTGCGGCCGACATGCCGACGGGAGGGCGAGGCGATCGCCTTGCGATAGATGTCCACCAGGTCCGGGGCCACGGTGCGGCAATCGTAGCGGCGGGCCTCCAGCTGCGCCCAGGCCCCCAGGCGGCGGCGAAGTTCGCCGTCGATCACCAGCCGCCTCAGGCGACGGTAGAAGGCCTCGTCGTCGCCCGGCGGGGCGAGCAGCTCGTCCGCGTGGGCCGCGAGCAGGGTGCGATAGCCCCGGTTGGCGGCGGCGACCACCGGCTTTCCCGCCGCCATCGCCTCGGCGATCACGATCCCGAAGCTCTCGCCATAGGGCGAAGGCGCGCAGGCGATGTCGCAGCCGGCATAGAGGGCGGGCGCATCGGCGTCGTCGAAGCGGCCGACGAAGCTCACGTCCGGCAGGCTGTGGCGGATCGCATAGCGGCGAAGCCTGGCTTCCTCGGGGCCCACGCCGGCGATCACCAGGCGCACCGGCAGGCCGTCGGCGCAGAGCCGGCGATAGGCCTTGAGCAGCACCATGACGCCCTTGCGCGGCTCGAGCCTGCCGACGAACAGCAGGCCGACCTTCGTGCGGTCCGCCCCTGGCTCGCCGGCGCCGTCGGCGAAGCGGCGCAGGTCGGTGCACGGCGGCGACAGCGTGACCTTGCCGCCGGGGCCTGGCCACAGGTGGGCTCTCGGCGCCTCCGACACGGCGATGGCCTGGTCGATGCGCGGCAGCATCAGCCGGCTCAGCCCGGCCAGGACCGCCTTGCTGACCGCGCCGCCGACGGTATCGGGCGGCGTGTCATGGAAGGTGACCACGCTCGGTCCGGGATTGCAGGCGAAGGCCTGGATCGGCAGCAAGGGGCTCCACAGCGTGTGATAGTGGACGACGTCGACGGCGCCCGGACGCAGGGCGGCCCGCAGGCGGCTGTACTGGCCGCCGAGCGCGACGCTCGCCTCGAAACAGGTTCCGGAAAAGCGCATCGCATGGGCCCGGCCGAGGCGCAGGACCCTGACGTTGGGCGCCAGCCGCAGGAAGCCGGGGCCCGGCCGCACCTTGGGGGTCACGATGATGACGCTGTGTCCGAGTTCGCCGAGCACGGTGGCGGTATCGCGGATGTGAGCCTGGACACCCCCTGGCCGGTCCAGGTCGTAGGGGCATACCTGGGCGATTCTCAATGACGTACTCTGCACAGCTCTCCCCGGATGCCCCGAAACAAGCATTGCCGTCCTCGCCCGGGCCCTTCATTCCAGAGGCAGCGCTTCGGAGCAAACGTTTGTTGCCAAGCTGACGTGAGGCTTACGAAAGAAGCCCCAAGCGCCTAGTGCGTGGGCAGGCGACAGCCTGATTCGCCCCGCCGATCGAGCATCCTAGCCGCGTTCGCCGTCCCTGGACGAGTGCGTCCCATAATAGCGGCGGGTGGGGCCATAGCGGTCGTGCTGTGGCGTATAGCGGTAGCTGCGATAGCTGCGGGCCCGAGGCGCACGGTAGCGGTCGTCGTAGCCATAGCCGTGTGTATAGGACCGGTAGCGCGGGGTGACGTAGTACGACCGGCTGTCGTCGCGATCGTAGTCGTAGGCCCTGTCGCCGTAGTACGGCGCGGCGTAGCCATAGTCGCCGCCATCGTAGCCGTAGCCCTCGTCGCTGTAGCCGTAATCCTGGTCGTCGTAGCTTTGGCCGTAACCGTAGTCCGAACGATCGTCATAGCCTCGGTAGTCCTGATAGCCCTGGCAGCCGCACGGAGCGGGGGAGGCGGAGGACCACGACCAGCTCGAGTCGTCGTTCCAGTTTCCGGCATGAGCCGCGCCCGCCGCGAAAAGCGCCGACACGGCGGCGGCAATAATCATCCGATGCATCGAATCTGCTCCCTCCGGACCATGGCAACGAGAACAAGGGTCCGCCTTGAAGTCTAACGCAAGCGCCAGGCTTCAGGTTGCCGACTCAACGCAGTGGGGAAAGGGGTCATCCGCGAGGCGTGCAAGAGCGCCGCCCGATCACCAGCCTTGACCGGAACCGCAAACGGCGCTGGCTTGATCTGACGCGACCGGGGGCGGGGAGAGCGAGCGTGCAGCAACATGAGGACCCGGCCTCGCGGCCGGCCGGATCGCTCCCGATCCGCGTCGTCGGCCTGCTCGCTCTGGCGATGTTCATCAACTACGCCGACCGCGGCAGTCTCTCGGTCGTCGCGCCGGTGTTGCGCGACAAGCTCGCCATCAGCGATGCCGAGATGGGCGTGCTGCTCTCCAGCTTCTTCTGGAGCTACACCCTGACCCAGCCGCTGGCCGGCTCGATCGTCCAGCGCTTCGAGGTGAAGACCGTGCTGGCCCTCGCCCTGGCGGCCTGGGCCGGCGCCACCATGCTCTGCGGCCTGGCGACCGGCTACGCCATGCTGCTGGGGCTGCGGCTGCTCATGGGCCTCGGCGAAAGCGTGATCTATCCGGCCAATGCCCGCATCCTCGCCGAGCGCACCACCGAGGGGACGCGCGGACGCTGCAACGGCCTGATCTCCATGGCCATGTGTCTGGGACCGACCGGTGGCACCCTGGCCGGCGGCCTGGTGCTGGCGCACTGGGGTTGGCGGGCCATGTTCCTTTGCCTCGGCGTGGCGTCCCTGCTTTGGCTCTGGCCCTGGCTGCGCACGCCGAGAATGGCGGCGCCGGCCTTCGTGCAGGCGAAAGGCTCCGGGCCGGGCTATGGCGAACTGCTGCGCCGGCGCTCGCTCTGGGCGGTGTCGATCGGCCAGCTCTGCTACTCCTGGCAGTTCTATCTGCTGCTCACCTGGCTGCCGTCCTATCTGGTGAAGTCCCAGCACCTGTCGCTCGCCGCCATGGCCGGAGTGGGGGCGGCGGTCTATGGCGTCCAGGCCCTCGCGGCTCTGGTCTGCGGCTTCCTCACCGACGCCCTGGTCCGTCGCGGCGGCGGCTCGGCCGAGATCCGGCGTACGGGGGTGATGATCGGCATCGCCGGCGGCGGCCTGGCCCTGCTGATCGAGGGCCTCGGACCGCACAGCCTGGCCATCCCCTGCCTGTTCGTCGCGGGGCTCTGCACCGGCCTCGCCAACCCCCTGATCTTCTCCATCGGCCAGACCCTGGCCGGCCCTTCGGCGGGCGGCCGCTGGATGGGGATCCAGAACATGGGCGGCAACTTCGCGGGCATACTGGCGCCCATGGCCACCGGCTTCATCGCCCAGGCGACCGGCAGCTTCACCGGCGCCTTCGTGCTGGCCGCGGCGCTTTCGGTGGTCGGACTGTTCTGCTGGAGCCTGATGCTGGGCCGCGTGGCGCCGGTCGCCTGGCGAGGCGCGGGCCTGGCGCTGGCGCCGGCGCCAGTCCCCGGCTGATATCCGGCTCAGGCCGCCGCGAGTTCGAG
>DATCFQ010000057.1:0-2423 GCA_036509495.1 Caulobacteraceae bacterium | reverse complement strand
GGCCCTCACCTCGTCATGGGCCTTGAGCAGCATCTGCCACATCCGCGCCAGGGCGCCGGCCGATAGCGCCGCGCCGACCGCGGCCAGCCGCGCGGCCTGGTCGGTGGGCAGGATCAGCACGTCCGGCCCCAAAGCCTTGGCGATCGAGGCGCCGTGGCAATGCTCGAGCAGGTCGCCGACCACCGTCGACGGATCGGCGCCAAAGCCATGCAGGGCGCGGAAGGCCTCGATGGCGGGGCCGACCTGGCCACGCACGATGTGTTCGAAAAGGCCGATGGTCTGGGCGCGGTCGGCGAGGCCCAGCATGTCACGCACCATCGCCGCGCCGACGCTCTGGCCGGTGTCGGCCTGGACCATGGCCTGGTCGAGCAGGGATTGGGCGTCGCGCACCGAACCCTCCGCGGCATGGGCGATCAGGGTCAGGGCTTCGGCATCGATCCGCGCGCCCTCGGCCTTGGCGATGGCCGACAGATTGCCGATGATCACCCGCGGCTCGACCCGACGTAGGTCGAAGCGTTGGCAGCGTGAGAGAATGGTCACCGGAACCTTGCGGATCTCGGTGGTGGCGAAGATGAAGACGGCGTGGGGCGGCGGCTCTTCGAGGGTCTTGAGCAGGGCGTTGAAGGCCGCAATGCTCAGCATGTGAACTTCGTCGATGATGTAGACCTTGTAGCGCGCCTCGACCGGGGCGTAGCGCACCCCGTCCAGCAGCTCGCGCATCTCGTCGACCTTGGTGCGCGAGGCGGCGTCGAGCTCCAGCACGTCGATGTGGCGGCCCTCGATGATCGAACGGCAGTGCCGTCCCTCGGCTGCAAGATCGACGGACGGCTGGTGCACCTCGTCCGACTCGAAGTTCAGCGCCCGGGCCAGCAGGCGGGCGGTGGTGGTCTTGCCGACGCCGCGCACGCCGGTGAGCATGAAGGCGTGGGCGATGCGGCCGGAGGTGAAGGCGTTCCGCAGGGTGCGGACCATGGCCTCCTGGCCGATCATGTCCTCGAAGGTCTGCGGCCGGTACTTGCGCGCCAGCACGACATAGCCGCCGTCCTGCGGCGCGGCGGCCGGCGGCGAGTCGGCGAGGAACATCTCCGACGTATCAGCGTCGCGCTCGTTCGCATCGCGCTCTGGGGCGTCGGGTTCGAGCGTCAAGTCGGGTTCGGACATCGCCTGTCGGGTCAGCGGGTGGAGACTGGACGACGACCCGAAGCGAAACTCGTTACGGCTGCTTCCTTCCGGACCTGACCGGGTTGGCGAGGGCTACGCCCGCCGCCAGTCTCCGCGCCCAATATCAGCGCCCCGGGGCCCGAGGGCAAGGCCGGACGGGCCCGGGCTAGGTCTTCTTCTTGCGATAGACCTTCACCCCGACCGGGCACCGGGCCTGGGCGCAGTCGTCCATGTCGATGCCGGTGAGATAGGCCCCGGCCAAGGGCACATCCAGGCTGTACATCGCCCCGTGATCGTCGGAGCGCTCGGAGGGGACGCTGGTGCTGTCGGGACGCAGCACCGTCACCTCCATCATGTTGCAGTCGCAGAGCACCACGATCCGATAGGAGCCGGGTTGCAAGGACAGAGGCGCGCCGGCGGGCTTGTCCACGGCGGCGTAGAGCAACAGCGGCGTCGGCGTCGCGGCCTCCCAGCCATCCTCCGCCGCCTGGTCGAAGGGCGCGAAGCGGTCGGCCAGGACCTGCGACGCGGCGGGGGGCGCCGCAGGGGCGGCGGCGGCGCCCTGGGCGGCCAGGACCGTGGTCACGCCGAGGATGGCCAAACGCAGCATGGGCATTGCTCCGGAACCGTTTCGGTCAAGCTCTGAAAACGCTTGAAATACGGCGGCGACATGTCGCATGCGCCCTTCGCCTGTAACGCCCGAGCGGCTAAATAGCGCCATGGCCCTGACCTTCTTCGTCAACACCTATGCCGGCAATCCGCTGGACCGGCGCAGCGACCTGCGCATCCTGCCCGAGCGCCTGGCGGAGTTGCGCGCGGATCCGGCCTGCCGGCTGCTGGCGTGCTGGAACGGACAGGTGCTGGTGCAGGACCGCGAGGGCGGCCTGGCGTTGGCCGGCCTGGATTCCGAGCTCGGCTTTTGCCTCGCCGGGGCGGACGACGCGGTGTTCCTGGGCCTGGACGGCGAGGCGGCGGTCTGGGCCATCGAGTTCTTCGGCGACGCCGATCCGGCGGCCGGGCCTCTCGAGGGCCGCGGCCGGTTCACCGACCTGCGCATGGCCGGCGGCCAGCTCTCGCCCGAGGACGCCGGCATGGCCGCCACCGCCAAGGCCCTGTTCGAATGGCGCCGCAAGCATCGCTTCTGCTCGGTCTGCGGCCAGCCCTCGCTGCAGGCCGAAGCGGGCTGGAAGCGGACCTGCCCCAGCTGCAAGAGCGAGCATTTCCCGCGCACCGATCCGGTCACCATCATGCTGCCGACCTTC
>DATCFQ010000056.1:0-3827 GCA_036509495.1 Caulobacteraceae bacterium | reverse complement strand
TCGCCGTGATCTTCGCGGTGGTCCTCTTCCTGATGGCGAAGGTTTTCATGCCCCGCCTCACCAAGACGATCGCCGAGCGCGAGGATCAGATCACCGGCGACATCCGCCGGGCGATGGCCGCCAAGGAGCAGGCCCAGGCCCAGGCGGCCGAAGCCGACGCCGAAATGGCCCAGGCGCGCGCGCGCTCGCAGACGCTGGCGGTCGACGCCAAGGCGCGGGTGAAGGCCGAAGCCAGCCAGCGCCAGGCGGCGGAAGAGGCCAAGCTGGGCGAGGTCGTCGCCAAGGCCGAGGCGCAGATCCGCGCTTCGCGCGACGACGCCATGAGCCATGTCCGCGAGATCGCGGCCGACACGGTGCAGGCCATCCTCGCCAAGCTGACCGGCCAGGCGGCCTCGGCGGCGGACCTGAAGGCCGCCCTGGCCGAGCGGAGCTAGGAGACCCAAGTGGAGCTGTTGCAGGACGCCGAATTCTGGGTCGGGATCGCCTTCGTCATCTTCGTGGGCGTGCTGGTCTGGCTGAAGGTCCCGGGCCTGGCCATGAAAGCGCTGGATGCCCGCGCGGACAAGATCCGCGCCGAGCTGGCCGAGGCCGAGCGCCTGCGCAAGGAGGCCGAGGACCTGCTGGCCTCGATCCGGGCGCGCCGGGAAGCCGCCGAAAAGCAGGCCGCCGAGCTGGTGGCCAACGCCGAAGCCGAGGCACGCCAGTTCGAAGTCGAGGCCCATGCGCGGCTCGAGGAGCAGATCAAGCGCCGCGGCGCGATCGCCGAGGCCAAGATCGCCCAGGCCGAGACCCAGGCCGCCGCCGAGATCAAGGCCGCCGCCGCCGAGATGGCGGTCGAGGCCGCGGCCGCGGTGCTGGCCAAGCGCGTCCAGTCGATGAGCACGGATCCGCTGGTCGACCGGGCGATGGCCGACCTTTCGGCCAAGCTGCAATAGCGCTGAACGTCCGCTCTAGCGGCGACGCTTCATGAAGAAGCGCCGGGCGCGGCGCAGCGGACGCAGCCGCCGCGGCAGCACCAGCCGCTCGAACCTGAGGGTCGCCTGCCAGGCCACCGGAAACACCTCGGGCTCACGCCGGATCAGGCGGCGGATCGGGAACACGAATTTCGGATGACGGCGCTGGGCGCGGATGAAGGTCCGGCGTGCGCTGAAGGAGTTCCTCAGCACCACGACCAGGCCGGTGGCCAGGATCAAGGCGCCGGGAATGTGCAGCCACGGCAAGAGCGCCAGCGGCACTCCGATCGCCATGATCACCAGGCCGACGCCGACCAGCGCCATGCGCATGCCCTTGCGCATCATGGCCGCGGGCTCCTCAGGAGCCCGCGGAGCGAAAGAAAGGCCGAAGATCGGCATGGAAGGGCATCCTGGTGGCCGCTCCGGGAGGCTGAACCCGGCAGGGCAGTCCGGATATGCGAAGAGACTATGGCCTGCGCAAGACGGCCCGTGGCGCGTTTGTCCGTATGCGCTCCTAAATTCGCCAGCCGTTGCGCCGGTGCATCGGTCGGCGTGGCCGATCCGCTACATCCGCTCGGGCGTCTCGAGGCCGAGCAGGGTGAGGACGGTCTCGAGCTGGGTCAGGGTCGTATGCGCCAGCCGCAGGCGTGAGGCCCGCACGCCCTGGTCTTCGGCGCCGATCACCGGGCAGCTCGCGTAGAACTTCGAAAAGCTCTGGGCCAGGCGGAAGGCGTGCTCGGCCAGGACGTTGGGCGCGCGCTTGTCGTAGGCTTCCGACAGCGCCTGCTCGAAGGCGTCCAGCACCAGGGCCAGATCGCGCTCGGCGGGCTCGGCGATCAGCACATGGCCCGGCTCCGCGCCCTCTTCCTCGGCGCGGCGCAGCAGCGATTTGATCCGCACCGCCTGGTACAGCAGATAGGGTCCGGTCTTGCCCTCGAAGCTGGTGAAGCGGTCCAGATCGAAGACATAGCTGGTGCCGCGGAAGTTCTGCAGATCGGCGAATTTCAGCGCGGCGACGCCCACCTTGTGGGCCGTGGCCTCGAATTCCTCGGGCGACAGTTCGGCGCCCAGGCCGGCCTCGTGCAGCCGCTCGCGCGCCTTGCCGGTGGCCATGCCGATCAGGTCGTGCAGCTTCAGCACCCCGCCCTCGCGGGTCTTGAAGGGCTTCCCGTCAGTCCCGTTCATGGTGCCGAAGCCGATGTGCTCGAGCTCGCCGTCCTGGGCATAGCCGGCGCGTCCTGCGGCGCGGAACACCTGCTCGAAGTGGTCCGCCTGGCGCTGGTCGACGCAATAGAGCGCCAGATGCGGATCGAAGCTCCGCCGGCGATCGAGCACGGTCGCCAGGTCGGTGGTCCCGTACATGGCCGAGCCTTCCGACGAGATGACGATCAGCGGCGGCAGCTCGCGCTTGTCGTCGGTCTTGCTGATGAACATCACCTCGGCCCCCTGGTCGAACACCAAAAGGCCCGTGGCCCTCAGCTCATCGACCATGCCCGGGATCAGGGAATCGACGTCGCTCTCGCCCTTCCAGAGGTCGAACTCGATGCCGAGGGCCTCGAACTCGCGCTGCAGGGCCGTGCGGCTGACGGCCACGAAGTGGCGCCACAGGGCCAGGCAGCCGGGCCTGCCCGACTGCAGTTCGGCGGTCGCCCGACGTGCCCGGTCGCGATAGTCGTCATCCACCTTGGCCTTGCCCGCGGCCTCGGGATAGAGCCGGTCCAGAGCCTCGAGGTCGAGGTCCTTCAGCAGCACCGGCACGACCTGCGCTTCGCCGGCCTGGCGCAGCTTCTCGTCCGAGGTCCAGGACTCGTCCGCCACCGCCCGCCAGCGCGGGTTCTCGTCGCTGGCCGCGACGATCAGCAGGCCCATCTGGAAGCCCCAGTCGCCGAAATGGGCGTCGCCCAGCACCTCGTCGCCACGGAAGCGGAAGATGCGCTTGATCGACTCGCCGATGATCGAGGAGCGCAGGTGGCCCACGTGCATCGGCTTGGCGACGTTGGGCCCGGCGTAGTCGACGATCACCCGGCGGCTGTGCTCGACCTTGCCGGCGCCGGAGCGCGCATCGCCGGCGATCTCATTGACCCGGTTGGCCAGGGCCGCGTTGGAGACCCGCAGGTTGATGAAGCCGAGCCCGGCGATCTCGACCGAGGCGAGATAGGGATTGTCCTTCAGGGCCTCGACCACCAAGACGGCGATCTCGCGCGGCGGCCGGCGCGCGGTCTTGGCTGCGGCCATGGCGCCGTTGCACTGGAAGTCGGCGAGATCCGGCCGGTCGGATGCCGTCACCCGCCCGAATTCGGGGAGCAGATCGGCGGAAGCGAAGGCGCCGGCGACGGCCTCGCCCAGCGCCCGTCTCAGATCCGTCATCGGCCGCTGGTTTGCGCCTCAGCCACCTGCGGGCCGCCCGCGTTGACGCGGAAGCGTTTGCCCAGGCGGTTGAAGTCGGCCATCTCGGGCGTCACGTCGAAACCGACCAGGATCTCGAAGTTCTCTCCAGAAACCTTGGAGTTGGCCCGGGGGATGACGATGTCGTTGATGGTGTCGACCACCCCGATGCGGTCCTTGCCGGCGGTGAAGGTCACCGGCAGGGTGAAGTATTCCTTGGCCAGCACCGACTTGTTGCGGTGGGTGACGGCGATCCAGTAGCGATAGGTCTTGCGGGCCTCCAGGCCCTGGGGCCCACGGCCGAGCGCGAAGTTGATGGCGATCTTGTTGTGGATCGGCTCGAGCCCCTTGTAGGCGCAGTCGGCGGACAGGCTCTCGATCTCGCCGGTATAGGCCACTGCCGCGGACGCCTCTTCGCCGCCCTTGAACTCCTCGTAGCGGCCGGCATCGTAGAGCACCTTCACATAGGGGCACGGGCCGGAGTTCTTC
>DATCFQ010000055.1:0-3350 GCA_036509495.1 Caulobacteraceae bacterium | reverse complement strand
CCCTGGCGGTTTTCAAGACCGCTGCCTTCAACCGCTCGGCCACCCATCCGTGGAGGCCGCTCATATCAGCGGCGCGGCCGGGGCTCCAGTATCAGGCCTGGGGAACTGGAGCATCGGCCGGCTGCGCCTCCAGCGCGCGGGTCGCCGCCTCCGGGGTGGTGGCCACGGCCTGGACGGCATGGTCCGCCACATTGGCCGCCAGGGGGCCGCCGAAGGGGCCGAGCTTGGCTCACTCAGCCTGTGCAAACCGCAGCACGTTAATCAGCCCGTGCGGAATAAGTCGGCGCAAACATCTGCGACCATGCATCCGCCGCTAAGAGTTCGAGGAGTTCCAACGGCGTCCCCTGGAACTGCCGCACAGAGGCATGCGAGCTAAAGTTCTCCAGGGGTTCGTGGGAAATTCGGACTCTTTGATTATATTCTCTGCAGGCGGTCTTGATTGCTCCACAATTCCCCAATGCGAAGCGGCTCTTTGCTCCCACCCTAGGTCTAGGCTGTGTATTGAACGCGGAGATGGTCGCAGTAACGCGCTCTTGGTGCGACCTTTTGTCAAAAAACTCTACCCACGCAGCAGAGAGATAATCTTCACCCTCACGCAGTTCGAAGGCCTGAGGCAAGAAGCCAATAATGTTGTCGTCGCTATCCTTCTCGCACCGCGCGTAGGGGACGTACCGCATGATGTGGCAGTCGTCATCGAGAGTTTTGACCTCAGCCAAACCAAACTTCCGGATTGTATGGCTGCAGAGCACTGCGCAGAAATCTTGAAGGAGATGTTCCGGCAGCGCTAATCCGATCGCCGCCAATGTGCCTCGACGCCACCCACCGGACGTGATCGTTCGGCATGGCCTCTAGAACGAGCCGGTCTTCACCGTTTCGCCAACTCGCGATGATTTTACCGTCTCGGGTCGCTCCGAGGCCGGGTCGCGTCTTGACGTGGTTGTGGATGATTGCCCGCAACAGCGTCTTGAATGACTCGACGCTTGGCATTTCGTCAGTGAAATCCCACTCGTCAGCATCAAGCAGGTGATCGAGCCGCGCGAAGAGGCCGGCGCGCCAGGCCACGTCGAGCTGAGCGGGAAAATCTGCCGCCGTTAGCTTCAGCGCGACGAGTTGATCGAACAGCCGCTCATCGGGATCGACCGGCCTGGAAATAGTCCGAGTGTGCGCGGGCTGATCCGATCGCCACTTCACGAAATGCTTATCGTCGGAACTCATCAACGCGGCCGTCGCCGAGGCGGTACCCTGCTGAATAGTCGGGAGGGCCGCTGGCGAAATCGAGGTGCGCCGCGCCTCTAAGAGATCAGCTGTCGCGTGCGATCCGTTATACATTTCTCGAAGATCTCGGTCCTGCGGCGGCGCGCCAAGTTTAGGAACTCTCGTATATCATTTTCGCTTTGTGGAACGTCAACGGCCTCTCGATATAGGTCGATGTCGAGTGAGACGCCCACATGGTCGACCACGGGGGACATCACGCCGACGGTACCCAAATTCACTTGAAGCTTGTCGGCAGAAATCCCGCTGTTCACTTGCATCATCAAGCCACGAACTGGCTCGTCCAATATATCGGGCTCTGTTGTGGTAAAGACCATATAGTCCTGAAGTCGAACCATTTCTCCTTGCACGCAGGGGATGTCGAAGCGGTTCACGTATCTAACGCCGATTCGGCTCAGCGGCCGCCGGCCAACTATTTTCTTCCATAATGGTAAATATTCGTAGAACGATTCAAGGAACTTCTCCCATCCGAGGTATGGCGGAAGCACGGTAACTGAGTAATTCTGTCGGTCGACGTTAATAACTCGATCCGCATCGGGAGACGTAAACTTGAATCCAGTAACTCGTTGCACTGGAGGTTGCGCCTGTCGTCCCGCGAAATTTAGCTGAAATTCAATAAGTTCTTCGGATTTCCACTTGAGCTTGCCAAACTTCTCCGTCAATCGGCGCAGGTCCGCGTCATCAATTGGATCGCCCAACCGGAACTCGATGACCGCGGACATCAGCGGAGCGCGCGAGTAGTGAGGCCAGTGTTCCATGTATGATCGACGCTAGGACGTGGCCGCTGCCCTGACAACCCGCCGCAAGAGCCGTTCGGTTTTCAAGACCGCTGGCTTCAACCGCTCGGCCACCCATCCGTGGAGGCCGCTCATATCAGCGGCGCGGCCGGGGCTCCAGTATCAGGCCTGGGGAACCGGAGCGCCTGTCGGCTGCGCCTCCAGTGCGCGGGTCGCCGCCTCCAGGGTGGTGGCGACGGCCTGGACGGCGTGGTCGGCCACATTGGCCGCCAGGGGGCCGCCGAAGGGGCCGAGCTTGGCGGTGAGGTAGGCGCCCGCAGCGGTCTCCACCACCGACTTGAAGCCCTCGATATCGGTCACCGCGGCCTCGGCGGCCTGGGCCGGCAGCGGCTGGCCGATGCGGCGCTTGATGTAGCCGATGGCGTACTTGGCCCATTCGGCGATCTGGCCGTGCTCGATCTGGTTCAGCGATTGGGAGAGGAAGCTCATGGCTGTTGCTCCTGTGAGGGCTGGGGGGATTGGACGCTGGCGGCCGGGCCGACCTTGCCCGTGATCCTTCCGGCCCCGCTGAAGGTCAGGGCGCCGGAAAGGGCGCCGAGGGCGAAGGTGACGAGCTGCTGATTACCCTGGGGCACCGGGGCGAAGACCATGCAGCCGGTCAGGATCCCCAGCATGATGAGGGCGATGGCGGCCAGCACGGCCTGGGCCTGGGGGGTCATGCGGGCTCCATCTGCGGCGCGCGCGCGCCGGTCAGCATCTGGGCGGCGAGACGCCGGGCCCGGGCGCCGACTTCGCGCGCCCAGGCGTCGGCCAGAAGGCGGTCATGCGCTTCCTGCCATCGGCCGGCCTGGATCGCGGCCATGGTGCGATGGAAGGTCCCCAGGCCATGGGTCCCGGCCGGGTTCAGCCAGCCCATGTTGAAGACCATGTTGGCGAGCACGTCCTGGCGGGCGTCCCCGAGGCGTCGCCACCAGGGGATATGCGCATCGAGCTGCTCGCAGGCGCGGGCGATGTCGGCGATCAGGGCGGTCTCGGCCTCCGCCGGCGTCCAGACCATGCCTTCGCGCACCTCCGGCCCGGTGTGGCCATAGCCGATGGTCCAGGGCTCGGACCCGGTCAGCGGATCGGCATAGGCGCATAGGCGCAGGCCCTCGTCGCGGCGCAGGTCCTGGGCAAGGAAGGGCGTGGTCATGACCGCGCCTCGCCGTCTGCATCCGGGCGCGACGGCCGGACCGGCCCGCGGCCATAGCGGCCCGCCAGGGCCTGGGTCAGCTCGGCGACGCGGGTGTCCAGATGCTCGAGCTTGGCCTCGATGCGCGCCTCGAAGCGGGCGAAGGCCTC
>DATCFQ010000054.1:0-2329 GCA_036509495.1 Caulobacteraceae bacterium | reverse complement strand
CGGAAGGCCGGCAGCGAGATGCCGAAGAAGCGGAGCAGGCTGAGGCCCGAGACATAGAAGAAGGCGAGAAAGCCCAGCGAGAACAGCGCGATATAGAGCGCCACCCAGCGCCGGCCGGCGTTGCTGGCGCCCGAGGTCGCGGCGGCGAACACAGGCACGTTCCCGATCGGATCGATCAGGGCGAACATGGCCACGAAGAAGTTGACGCCGAATTCGGCCGGGCTCATTGGGGGGCCTTAGCTCACAGAGTCGCTGCAGTCCGCACGGGGGTCCGCACCTGCGTGTCTATCTCCGGCTGCGCGGCGAGACCACACCTTGGAGGCCGCCATGACCGCAGACCCGCGCCTGATCGTGGCCCTCGACGTGCAGAGCGTGGGCGAGGCGGACGCTCTGATCGCGCGGCTGGGCGACCAGGTCGGCGTCTACAAGGTGGGGCTGGAGCTGCTGGCCACCCAGGGCATGGCCCTGGCCAAGCGGCTGACCGGCTCGGGTCTCAGCGTCTTCGCCGACTGGAAGCTGCACGACATCGGCAATCAGGTGCATCGGGCGACCGCGGCCATAGCGGCCAGCGAGGCCTGCGCCTTGCTCACCGTCCATGGCGAGCCCCAGGCCATGGCGTCGGCGGTGAAGGGCCGGGGGTCCTCGCCGATGAAGCTGCTGGCGGTCACCGTCCTGACCAGCCTGAGCGACGCCGACCTGACCGAGATGGGCTATGGCTTCTCGGCCAGCGCCCTGGTCGAACGGCGGGTGCGCCAGGCGGTGGAGGCCGGCTTCGACGGGGTGATCTCCAGCCCCCACGAGGCGGCCATCGCCCGCCAGATCGGCGGCCCGGACTTCCTGGTGGTGACCCCGGGCGTGCGCCCCTCAGGCGCCGCCCTGGGCGACCAGGCCCGCGCCGCCGGCCCCGCCGAGGCTTTGCGCAACGGCGCCAGCCACTTGGTCGTCGGCCGCCCGATCATCGCCGCCGAAGACCCGAGAGCCGCTGCCGAAGCGATCGTGGCTGAGATGGCGGGGGCCTAGAACCTCCTCCGCTCATCCCCGCGCAAGCGGGGACCCAGGCTTTTTCAACCACGGACCTCACGGACTCCACGGACGGGGCCGGTTCTTGGCATGTCCGTGGAGTCCGTGAGGTCCGTGGATAACTCTTGCGGACTTTCAGCGCTGCAAAAAGCCTGGATCCCGGCCTTCGCCGGGATGAGTCGGGGCTGCGCCCCGCTCACTTCTTACAGCCGCAGCCGTGGCTCATGTGACCACCGCCGTGGCCGCCGCCGTGGCGGCCGATGTGGATGCGGACCGAGGCGCTCGCCCGGGCGCTGGCGCTGGCGAAGGCGAAGGAGCCTGCAGAGGCGCCGCCGCCGACGATCACGCCGCCGCCGCCGCCACCGCCGCCTTCGAACTCGTCGGGGCCGACGCCGCCGGCATCGGCGAAGAAGCTGTCGGGCATATGATCGACGTTGGCGAAACGTTCGCGCTGCTCGCCGCCGCAGGCGCATCCGGGCGGCGGGGCGATGCGGCGGAAGCGCCAGCCGGAGTCGTAGTCGAATTCCTGGCGGCGCACGGCGCCATAGACCTGCTCGCCGCCCTCGCGATGTTCGACATGGCCGCGGGGCGGAGGCGCGCTACGCCAGCCGGAATCGTATTCGGACTCCGCGAAACGCTGCTCGCCTCGGCCATAGACTACCGGCGGTCCCGGGGGACGCGGCCGGTGGCAGCGGCAATCCGGCGGCCCGAATCCGGGCCGGCCGGCGCGCGGCGGCGGACCGTAGCTGTCGCCGTGGGCTGGCTCGCCGACATAGGCCGGTTCGTCGACATAGGCCGAGGGGCCGTCATCGTAGGCCGCGATCGACTGGCCGTAGCCCAGGGACGGATAATAGGCGGCCGGGGCGTCGCCGGCGACGGCGGCGGAGCCGACCAGCACCAGGGCCGCCCCCAAGGCGGAGAGCTTCAGGGCCGAAAGCTTCAGGGCGATGTGCACGCAGCCCTCCTCACCATGACGAATGCTGAGGTAAGGCTAGGCCAGGGGAGGGGAGCGCTCCACAACCTGCGCCCGGCGGTTGAATCGGCGGACCTTGTGGTTAACCGATCAGAAGTCGACCGCTATGCCCTTTCGCTCCCAGTCGCCGTAGCGCGTGGGCTCGGGCCCCTTGGGGCCGTTGGTCTCCGGCGGGGCGGGTTCGGGCGCGGCGGCGCGCCGGGTGGCGGCCTCTTCCAGGGCGCGCCGGGCGGCCGGCGTCAGGGGCTTGCCGGGTGCGGCGCCTGGCGGAAGATCGTCGGAACTCATGGCTCCGATCTAAGCCGCCGGCCGGCCTCCTGCAAAGCGCCCGCGTTG
>DATCFQ010000053.1:0-2969 GCA_036509495.1 Caulobacteraceae bacterium | reverse complement strand
GCCGACGTCGAAGGCGCGGCTGACGTCCAGGGTATTGGTCCATTGCGAGGCGATGAAGTTCCCAGCGTGGAAGTCGCTGGGGGTCGAGCCGGTGTCGGCGAACAGATCGACATTGGCCGAATGGGTGACGTTCACCACGTCGCTGTCCTTGCCGTAGGTGGAGCTGAGGTCCCAACGCCAGCCGCCGGCCACGCCCTTGACGCCCAGGGTGCCGGCGAAGTCCTCCTCCTGCAGCTCGTCGATCGGGTTGAAGCCATTCGGATAGAGGGCGGGCAGCTTGGTCGGCACGCGGAAATTGGCCCAGCCGCCGGCGTGCTTGCGGCCGTAGGTTGCGAAGGCGTAGACCTCGGCGCCGCCGCCCAGGTCGTAGCCGCTGTTGAGGCTGACGAGGCCCAGCTCATAGCGCGCATCGCCGAAGATCTTGTTCACATAGGGATAGCCGGCGAGGTCGCCCCAGTCGGGATCGGCCCCCGACTGCACAGCCTGGACCACGCGCTGGTCGGGTCCGCCGCGGTTGGAATAGTCGTGGTAGCGGGTCTCTGCCGTGAGGTTGAGGAAGCCGCGCGACGAGGCGCCCAGGCCAAGATTGCCATCGAGCGCGGCGGTGGCGCCCCCGCCGTCATAGTAGCCGCCGCCCGAGGCGGTCATGGAGCCGCCCGAGGGCGCCGACTTCAGGATGATGTTGATCACCCCGGCGATGGCGTCCGAGCCATACTGGGCCGCCGCCCCGTCCTGCAGCACCTCGATGTGATCGAATGGCCGCCACTGGGATCATGTCGAGGTCGGCCGCCGCCCCGCCCTGGAACACGCTGGAGAGGATGGCGAGATTAGCCGTGCCGTGCCGCCGCTTGCCGTTGATCAGCACCAGAACGTGGTTGGGGCTGAGCCCGCGCAGCCGCGCCGACAGCGTCTCGTTGGCCATGTCGCCGCCGATGGCCTGGGCGTTGAACGACGGGGTGTTGAGGGCCAGGGCCTGGATCAGGCCGGAAGAGCCCACCCGGGCCAGGGCCGGCGCGCCCAGCACCTGGATCGGGGCGGGGCTGTCCACCGCGCGCAGGCCGGCGACGCGGGTGCCGGTGACGATGATCTCGTCGCTCGCCGCCGGCTCGGCCGCGAGCGCAGTTCCGCCGATGGCCGGAAGACAGCACAGCACGGCGAGGGCGGCGGTTTGGCCGAACAGACGACGCATGAGAGGCCCCCAGGCGCCGTCGAATCCGAATCCCCCGATCGCGTCGCCCCGGGCAGTCAACCACGCGAGGGCACGCGCCGACAACCGCCCGGGTATCGCGGTCAGGTAGAGCTGCAGGGCGCCCCCCGGACGCGTGTCCGGTGGGCCCCTGGCGTCAGCCTAGCGGCTGTTCAGGATGATGTCGGCGATGACGCCGGTGGCCACCGCGGCGAGAACATAGCGGCCGTTCACCTCGCGCCACTCATAGCCGCGCCGCGGCCGGCGAAGGTGGTGCGAGCGCCAGTCCACCCGCGAACCATGGCGCCAGTTGTCCTGGTCCATGCGCCCGCCTCTGCGCCAACTGTTGTTCCATCTGTCGTGATGACCGGAATTATAGTGGGGATAGGCCGCCGCTACGCCGGCGCCGCCGAGCAACATGCACGCGGCTAATGATGCAACGATCAATTTCTTCATTTTGCTTCACTCCTCGTTCCAGGCCTGAATTCTCGACAAACCAACATGAGCCAGGGATGAACGCGGGATTGCCGCACCGGTTCATCCGGCGGCGCAGGGTCTCACCCCGGCCCCCCATGACAGCGGTCAAGTTGGCGACCGGCGCGCTTTTGGGCGCGTCGGTGCGGCGACGAGCCTAGCAGGCGTAGCGGTGATGGTGGTGGTGGTGGCTGTAGCACCAGCGCATGTGGTGATGGTGCACGTGGCTGCCGATGACGGCGCCGCCGACGCCGCCGACCACGGCGCCCACGGGGCCGCCGACAACGGCGCCGCCGACCACTCCGGCGATGGCGCCATTGCGGGTGTCATGGTGCGCAGCGTTGGCCGCGCCGGCGCCGGCGGCGGCGAGGGTCAGGGCGAGGCCCGACACGATCAGCCAATTCTTCATGGTGTGCTCCTGTGGTTCAAGTCGAGTTCGGGCGCCGCCGCAACGGCGCGTCGCCACATCAACTGTCGAGCTAGCGGTTTGGTTGCCAGCCGATGGCCACGCTCGAGCTTATTCGAGCAGATGCGGCGCGCCGGGGCCAGGACGAAGCGGAAGCTAGACGCGCGGAACCATCGGAACCATTGGGAGCGCAAGGCGATTGTCTAGGCGAGGGGGTGTCCAGTCGCCCCGTCGCGGGCGCTCACAGTCAGGCGAGCGACATCGTGTCCCTTCTCCACTTTCATCAGCGGCCTACCCTATCCAGGCGCGTGGAACGATTCGCGCGCGGTCCGGCTCTGCGGCCGGCTATTCGGGGAGGGGAGACCTCGATGCGCACCTATAGCTCGCCCATGGGCGCGGCGGCCGAAGAGCTGACCTTGGCCTATCTTCGCTACATCGAGCTGCATGGCCATGCGGTGCACGACCCCAAGAGCGGATGCTCGATCGCGACGCGGCGCAGCGGCCGCAGCCTGACCCAGACCTTCGGCTTCTGGAGCCGCAAGGCGGCCCAGGACTTCGAGTGGTTCTGGGAGCGCTACCACCTGGTCTACGGCCACGGCGACCAAGGCGGCCAGATCGCGGCCTGACGCGCCCACCCGACGACGCCAATAGTCACCACCAAGAACACCGAGAACACCAAGGGTTCTCGAGCGCGTTGCGCTCATCCGAGCCTGGCTCCGCCCTCGCCGGCCGGACGGGTTCAGCTCGGTCTCTTGGTGTCCTTGGTGTGCTTGGTGGTGAAATAGAACGGCTTCGCCGGTCGCGCCTAACGCTCCAGCCCGAAGAGATAGCTGTCATGCTCGGAGACCGGGGCGCCATCCCGCTCGGCTCGCTGGCGGACGGCGTCGGCGTACTTCGATGGAG
>DATCFQ010000052.1:0-7801 GCA_036509495.1 Caulobacteraceae bacterium | reverse complement strand
TGCCTGCCGTCGCGCCACAGACGCTTGATCCGGCCGACGTCTTCGGCGCCGATCCCGCCGACAAGGCCGCCTGCCGCGCCGAACTGGAGGCGATGAGCGGCCACAGCCTCTTCACCCCGCCCAGCACCAAGGGGATCCTGGCGATCCCCGGCAATACCGGCGGCATCAACTGGAGCGGCTACGCCTACGACCGGACGCGCCACCTGCTGATCGTCAGCGCCGCCAACCGGCCCTTCAAGATTCGGCTGATCCCCCGCGGCGACTTCGCAGCCCAGGCCAAGGGCGGCGCGGCGCACGGCGAATTCGCGCCCCAGGTCGGGACGCCCTATGGCCTGGAGCGTACGGACTTCATCAGCCCGGCGGGGACCTTCTGCGCGCCGACGCCCTGGGGGATGCTCGCGGCCATCGATCTCAAGACCGGGACATTGCGCTGGACGGCGACCCTAGGCTCGATGCGCGATGTCGGGGCGCCGGACCTGCCGACCGGCGCGCCGGCGCTGGGCGGCCCGATCGTCAGCGCCGGCGGGCTGGTCTTCAGCGCCGGAACGATGGATCGGCGGCTGCACGCCTTCGACGTGGAGACCGGTAAGGAGCTGTGGACCGCCGAGCTGCCGGCCAGCGCCCACGCCATGCCGATGACCTACCAAGCGGGCGGGCGGCAATACCTGGTGATCGCTGCCGGCGGCTCGGCCAAGATCACCGAGGAGCGGCAGTCGGACTCCCTGGTTGCCTTCGCGCTTCCTATCGATCCGCGCTGATCGAGCGCGCGTGCCCCTTCCAGGCGCGCTCGCTATGCTTGCCCTGAGTCGGAGGGCGCATGGATTCCGCCACGTTCGTCAGGAAGTGGAGCGATAGCCGGCTGCGCGAGCGGCAGGGCGCGCAGGAGCATTTCATCGACCTGTGCCGATTGCTTGGCCAACCGACTCCCGCCGAAGACGATCCGCTGGGCGACCACTATTGCTTCGAGCGCGGCGCCGAGAAGGTCGGCGGTGGCGACGGCTGGGCCGATGTCTGGCGCAGGGCCTGCTTCGGCTGGGAGTACAAGGGCAAGCACAAGCACCTCGGCGCGGCCCTGCGCCAGCTTCAGTCCTACGCCCTCGACCTGGAGAATCCGCCCTATCTGGTCGTCTGCGACATGGAGCGAATCGTCGTCCACACCAATTGGACCAACACCGTCTCGCGCAAATACGAGTTTGGCCTCAACGACCTCTACATCCCCGAGAATCTCGACGACCTACGGGCCGTCTTCCAAGGCTCCAACCGGCTCAAGCCTGGCGAGGATCGCCACGAGCTGACCGCCAAGGCCGCTCGGGCGTTCGGCGAGCTCGGCCGCAGGCTCCAGGACCGCGGCCACCCGCCGCGCGAGGTCGCCCACTTCCTGAACCGGCTGGTCTTCTGCATGTTCGCCGAGGACGCCGAGCTGCTGCCCAAGGACCTGTTCACGCGAACCGTCCGGTCGACCACGGGATTTCCGGACGCCGCCGAACGTCAGCTGGGCGAGCTGTTCACCCGGATGCGCTCGGGCGGCTTCTTCGGGCCGGACGTGATCAAATGGTTCAACGGCGGGTTGTTCGACGACGCCGCCAACATCCGTCTGGAGTTCGGCGACCTCGATCTGCTTGCCAAGACCGCCGGAGACAACGACTGGTCTGAGATCGATCCGGCGATTTTCGGCACGCTGTTCGAACAGGCCCTGAAGGCCACCCGCGAGCGGCCGGCGCTCGGCGCCCACTACACCGACCGCGAAAAGATCCTCAAGATCATCGAGCCTGTGATCGTCCGGCCGCTGATGGCCGAGTGGGAAGCGTTGAAGGCGCAAATCCAGGAGCTGATGGCCCAGGCGCGCACGGCCGAGGCCCAGAGCGCGGCGCTGGGACAGGAGGCGCGCGGCCTGATGGAGGCCGGGCCCGAACCGCCCGAGCCGACCGGCGACCTGCTGGGCGGTGTTCGCTTCGATCACGCAGCCGTCGGTGGCTTGCGCGCCCAGAAACGCGGGTTGGAGCTGGATGCAACCGGCGCCCGGACCAAGGCGCGCGGCCTGCTGGAAGCGTTCCAGAACCGGCTGGCCGCATTTCGCGTGCTCGATCCGGCCTGCGGATCGGGAAACTTCCTCTACGTCGCCCTGCACGAGCTGCGTGACATCGAGCAGCGGGCCGTGCTCGACGCGGCCCTGCTCGGCCTGCCGGCGGCCCCGCTGAAGGTGAGCGTCGAACAGCTTCGGGGAATCGAGATCGAGCCCTATGCCGCCGAACTGGCGCGGGTGACGCTCTGGATCGGCAACCTGCAATGGCTGATCCGCCGCGGATACCGAGACAGTCTGAGCGAGCCGCTACTCGCCCAGCTCGACGGGATCGAGAACCGCGACGCGTTGCTGAACCCGGACGGGAGCGAGGCGGAATGGCCGCCGACGGATGTGATCGTCGGCAACCCGCCCTTCTTGGGCGGCAAGCGGATGCGAGAAAGTCTCGGCGACGCCAGGGTCGAGCAGCTGTTTGCCACCTTCAAGGGCCACGTCTCCGCCGAGGCCGACCTCGTCTGCTACTGGTTCGACAAGGCTTGGCGCGAGGTCTGCGCCGGCCACGCTGAGCGCGCGGGATTAGTCGCCACCAACTCGATCCGCGGCGGGGCCAACCGCCGGGTGCTCGACCCGATCGCCGACGCGGACGCCCTGTGGGAAGCCTGGGATGATGAGCCGTGGGTCCAGGAGGGTGCCGCGGTGCGGGTTTCGATGGTGGGTTTCGGCAGCGGCTTCATCGGACGGCGCCTCGATGGGGCAACGGTGGAGCGCATAAACCCGGATCTCACTGCATCGAAGGCCGATCTCACGCGAGCCATGCGGCTGAAGGAGAATGCCGGCGTTGCCTTTATGGGCGATACCAAGGGCGGTGCCTTTGACGTGCCTGGCGACCTCGCCCGGACGTGGCTACAGGCGCCGTTGAACCCGAACGGCCGGCCCAACAGCGACGTGCTGAAGCCGTGGCGGAACGCCATGGATCTCACCCGTCGTCCTGCGGACAAGTGGATCATCGATTTCGGCTCAAACAGCAGTGAAGCCGACGCATCCCTATACGAGGCTGCTTTCCGCCATGCGTTGATCCACATTCAGCCTCAGCAAGAACGGAAGCGGCCAGAATACGTTGAACATTGGTGGCGACACACACGGCCTCGGCCTGAAATGTGGCAAGCCTTCTCGGGGCTCGGACGTTATATTCACACCCCCAGAGTCGCTAGTCATCGGGTATTCGTTTGGACCGACGTCAGGGTAACACCGGACTCCGCGACTATCACGGTTGGGCGGGAAGACGATTTCACCTTCGGGATACTCCACTCCCGCTTCCATGAACTATGGGCGTTGCGTTTAGGCACATGGCTCGGCGTTGGCAATGATCCACGCTATACGCCCTCCACCACCTTCGAGACATTCCCTTTTCCCGAGGGGCTGACGCCCAACGTCCCCGCAGCGGACTACGCCGACGACCCCCGCGCGACGGCCATCGCCGCCGCTGCAGCGGAGCTGAACCGGCTCCGGGAGGCCTGGCTGAATCCGCCCGACCTCGTGCGGACTGAGCCAGAAGTGGTCCCCGGCTATCCGGATCGCGTGTTGCCGAAGGACGAGGACGCGGCCAAGGTGCTCAAGGCGCGCACCCTCACCAATCTCTACAACCAGCGTCCGGCCTGGCTCGACATGGCGCACCGCCGGCTCGATGAGGCCGTCGCCGCCGCCTACGGCTGGCGGGCCGACCTTTCCGACGAAGACACCCTCGAGCGCCTGTTCGCGCTCAACCAGGCGCGCGCGGCAGCCGGCCGCTGACCGCGCAACTTACTGCCCCATGACCCGGCGCAGGAACTTCTGGGTCTGCTCCTGGCCCGCGGCGTAGGATTGCTCGCCGGTCGGGTCGGTGATCTTGGACCAGTTGTCGCGCACCGCCTCGGCCGACAGGTGGTCGCCGAGATAGGCCCCTTCGGTCTCGTAGATCTTGGCCACGGCGAAGGCGCCGGCGGCGGCGGTGAGGATCACTCCGTTGGGCGCGTCCTCAGAGGCCAGATAGACCACGCCCGGGGTGACATATTCCGGCTTCAGCCGCTCGGCGATCGGCGGCGGCAGCACGTTGGCGGTCATCCGCGTGGCGGCCACCGGCGAGATGGCGTTGACCCGGATGTTGTCGCGCTCGCCCTCGATCTTCAGGGTGTTCATCAGCCCCACCAGCGACAGCTTGGCGGCGCCATAGTTGGCCTGGCCGAAGTTGCCGTAGAGCCCGGTCGAGGAGGTGGTCACCACCACCCGGCCGTACTTCTGCTCGCGCATCAGCGGCCAGGCGGCCCGCAGCGGCTTCACCGTGCCCATCAGGTGCACCTGCAGCACCGCCTCGAAGTCGGCGATCTCCATCTTGCCGAACGACTTGTCGCGCAGGATGCCGGCATTGGCGATCAGGATGTCGAGCCGGCCGAAGGCGTCGACCGCGTGCTTGACCAGGTTGGCCGCCCCGGCGTCGTCGGACACCGAGCCGCCGTCGGCCACCGCCTCGCCGCCAGCCGCCTTGATCTCGGCCACCACCGCGTCGGCCGCCGCCGAGGATCCGCCCGAGCCGTCGAGCGCCGCGCCGAGGTCGTTGACCACCACCTTGGCCCCGCGCCGGGCCAGTTCCAGCGCGTGCTGGCGGCCCAGGCCGCCCCCGGCGCCGGTGACGACGGCGACCTTTCCGTCGAAGCGAATATCGGCCATGGCGGGCTCCTCGTTTCCGGCGGCTAAGTGAGGCGGCGCAGGGCGGGCCGTCAAGCGCGGGCGGCGCCGGCGCCGGGCTGGTCGCACGACCTGGCCGCGACTGCTTCGCTCCATGCAATATTTACGCTTTTCTGCGTTCATCCACCCCCATGGGCGCAAACGTCGGGCACTCTGCTTCGCGGCGAGGAAAGGCAAGGCTCGAGCCGTTGCTCGAGCGTCTGCTGGTGTCGACCCGCAATGCGCCCGTTCCCATGGCGCTGTTCGACCTCGATCGCCGCTTCCTGGCCGCCAGCGCGGGTTGGGAGCTGATCGCCGGCCTGACCGAGCGGCCCTATCTCGGCATGCACATCGAAGAGGTCGTCGCCGAACTCTCGACGGAGTCGGTCTCCCTGCACGAACGCTGCGCCGCAGGCGAGCATCTGCTCGAGAACGAGGCCCCCTATGTCGGGGCGGACGGCGAGATCCGCTGGCTCTGCTGCGAGTATCGGCCGGTGCTGCGTGGCAACCAGCAGCCGGTCGGCTATTTCGTCCACGCCAACGACGTGACCCCACTGATGCAGGCCCGCCGCGAGGCCCAGGCCAACGCCGAGCGGCTGAAGCTGGCGCTGGGGGCCGCCCGCGCGGGCGTTTCGGAGTTCGACTTCGCCGCCAAGACCCAATGGTTCTCGCCGGAGTTCCACGAGATCGTCGGCTGCGAGGTCGACTTCCGCCGCTTCGCCCGCGAGCCCTGGTACATGGCCCATCCGGACGACCGGCATGTGATCGACGAGACGGTGGCGGCCTGGACCGGCCCGCGCCACGAGCCGATGGACTTCCGCATCGTACTGCCCTCGGGCGAGGATCGCTGGGTGCAGGCCCACGCCGAGCAGCGGCTCGCCCCCGACGGCCGCCGGCTGAAGGTGGTGGGGCTGGTGCTCGATATCGACGTCCGCAAGCGCCAGGAGCTGGCCCTGGTCGAGGCGCGGCGGCAGGCCCAGACCAACGCCGAACGGCTGGGCCTCGCCCTCAAGGCCGCACGCGCCGGCGTCTTCGAGGTGAACATCGAGGAGCGTACCTTCTGGTGTTCGCCCGAGTTCATCGAGGTGGCCGGCCGGGCCATGTCGTTCGAGGAAGCCTCGACCGTGGCGTGGCCCCTGCTCCATCCCGACGACCGGCAAATGGTGCTCGACGCATTCAAGCGCGACCTGAAGACCACCCCGATCGGCTCGGCCGAGGCGCGCCTGGTGCTCCCATCCGGCGAGCATCGGTGGGTGCACATCTGCGCCGAGCCGACCTTCCACGAGGATGGCCGCCACGCCAAGGTCAACGGCCTGGTGCTCGACATCGACGCCCGCAAGCAGCAGGAGCTGGCGCTGATCGCCGCCGAGCAGGCCGCCCAGGCCGCCGGCGAGGCCAAGTCGCAGTTCCTGGCCAATATGAGCCACGAGATCCGCACGCCGATGAACGGCGTGCTGGGCGTGCTGCACCTGCTCCAGCGCGAGACCCTGTCCGACGAAGGCCGCCAACTGCTGCGCGAGGCCAGCGATTGCGGCCGCATGCTGTCGCAGCTGCTGGACGACGTCATCGACCTGTCGAAGATCGAGGCCGGGCGGCTCGAGCTGTCGCCGGAGCCCACCGACGCGGCCGAGGTGCTGCGCAGCGTCATCGGCCTGCTCCGCCCCAACGCCGAGGCCAAGGGTCTCGAGTTGCGGCTGGCGCAGGACGGCGGCGGCATCTGGATCGAGGCCGATCCGGTCCGGCTGCGGCAAGGCCTGTTCAACCTGGTCGGCAACGCCATCAAGTTCACCGAGCGCGGCCACGTCGAGGTGCGCCTGTCGGCCAAGACCCGCCGCGGACTGCGCCGGCTGCGCTTCGAAATCGAGGACACCGGTATCGGCATCCCTGATTCCGTCCAGGCCACCTTGTTCCGCCGCTTCCAGCAGGCCGACGGCTCGACCTCGCGCCGCTTCGGCGGCTCGGGCCTGGGGCTGGCGATCACCCGGCGGCTGGCCGAAATGATGGACGGGGCCGTCGGCTTCGTCAGCCGCGAGGGCGAAGGCTCGACCTTCTGGCTCGACATCGCCGCGCCGGCTTCAGCGCCCAGGGCCGAGGTCGCCGAGGAATCGGCGCCGGCGCTCGAAGGCCTTCGCGCCCTCCTGGTGGAGGACAACCCCACCAACCGGCTGGTCGCCTCCAAGATGCTCGAGGCCCTGGGCCTCAGCGTCAGCATGGCCGAGCATGGCGGCATCGGCGTCGACGCCGCGCGGGAGGGCCGGTTCGACCTGATCCTGATGGACGTGCAGATGCCGGTGATGGACGGGCTGGAGGCGACCCGGCGCATCCGCGCGCTCGGCGACGAGGCCGCCCTGACCCCGATCATCGGCCTCACCGCCAACGCCATGGCCCACCAGCGCGAAGCCTATATGGCCGCGGGCATGGATGGCCTGGTGGCCAAGCCGATCTCGCCCGCCGCCCTGGTCGCCGAGATCTCCAGGGTCCACGGCGCCGCGGTCCAGGGGCGAAAGGCCGCAGCCGCCTGAGCCGCTGCCGGCGCGGCTTTCGCCCGCCCCGCCTATCAGCCGAAATCACGCATGAATTCCGGCAGTTATCGTGGCAAGTAACGCCGAGATGTGCGGGCTCTAGGACGCTGCGGCCAGAGCATGCGCAGAGTCTCCATTTGTTGCAGCGCAATAAGAGTTGCGAATCGGTCACATTTCAGCCAGTTTTGACCGGTCTACAGCGGCTCGGCCAAATCGTGATCTGGCCCAGCTCCGTTCCGCGGGACTCGAGAGAGTCGGTCCTCCGGGCGTCGAAGTCGGGGGGCGCATTGCCCTCGCCGAATAGGACACGAAAGCATTGTCGATTGAAATTGGGGCGCGCGTGGACACACGTGCGCTGGGCGGCGCCGTATTGGCCGCCACAGGACTCAGCCTGGCCCTGACCGCCGCCTACCTTGCAGGAGGCGCGGCGAGGACCGCGGCCGTCACCATGCCGGCGGCGCACGTCGCGACCGCCGCATACCAAGCCAAGCCCTCGGCCGCGCGCGACGCGGCGGCGGCCAAGCCCGTGCTGCAGCCGACTCCGGTCTCCATGCGCGAG
>DATCFQ010000051.1:0-2158 GCA_036509495.1 Caulobacteraceae bacterium | reverse complement strand
CGGGCGGCCTTCAGCTCGCCGGCCGCGGCGAAGGCGCGCGCCAGAGCCAGCCGCTGTGCGCCAGCGCGGGCGGCATAGTCGATCGCACGGTCCTGCAGGATGCCCAGCGCCTCGTCATGGAGGCTCAGATCCAGAAGGCCGCCGGCCAAACGCAGGGCCAGCTTGGAGCCGATCGGGCCGGCCGCGCGCGCCGCCCGCGCGGCGGCGACGAACCCGGCAGGGTCTAGGCCCTCCAAGCGTGGCCGCTCGGCGAGCAGGCGCGGGCCAAGGGTCGGGTCCTCGAGCGCCGTGCGGCGAAGGTCCCGATCGAAGCCATGGCGGAACGCGGACTTGATCATGCAGAAGCGAGCGTCTGCACGGTCACGGGCTCAGGCGCAACGCCCGCGCCCCGATTGCGCGGGCCGTTACTTCGCCGATTGGGCGGCGGCCGCGCCGCCGCGCTGGGGCAGATTGTACATGGTCTTGCCGTCCGGCCAGGTCACGCTGGCGTCGAAGCCGCCCTTGCGCCCGTCCTTCAAAGGATGGATCGCCAGAGTGACCTTGTCGCCAGGGTTCAGGGTCCGCTTGGACCAGCCGTTGCGGCCCAGATAGCTCGGGCTCATGCCCTCGACCCCGTACGGCTCGACGCCGCCGGCGCCGTTGGGAACCTCGAAGTCGATCCAGGTGTGCGGCTGGGTCCACTGGAAATCCTTGACCACGCCGGTCAGCGACACCGTGTGTTCCATGTCGAACATCGCCGTCGAATGGTGCGCAAACGCCGGCGCGGACAGCGCGCCGGAGACTGCGAGCGCCGCCGCGGCGGCCAGAAGGCTGGTACGCGTCATCCTCATCTCCAAAATCAGTGCGCGGCCGGCGGCGGCGGCGGCGCCGCATCATCGCCCAGCTTGAAGCCCGCCCGGCCCTCTTGGTCGGCCGAGTCGTGATTGTTCTGCTCGCAGACGTATTCCTGGATCTGCCAGTCGCGGTGACGCAGGTACGGACGCGTCACGGTCCAGGGTTTGGTCAGGACCTTCGGGTCGGTGATGGTGGTGGCGATGTCCAGCCGGTCGGGGCCGACCTGGTGGAACCGCTCGACGATGTGGATCTGGTCGGAGTGTCCGACGCCCATGGCGATCTCGGTGTGGGGCTCCAGCGCGACGGTGTCGACCACCAGATCGCTGCCTTCCCAGTGGCCGATGGAATCGCCGTTGAAGGTCAGGTCCGGGTCGTCCATGTGTTTGCGGCCGTCGGTCCATATCCGGCGCACCTGGCTGTCGGTCTCGATGGCGATGGTGACGCGACCAGGCGAGAAGATGAACTCCAGGGGATAGGGCATCTGCATGATCTGCGGCACGCCCGGCGGCACGCAGTTGGCGTTCTGGTTCTGGAGGTTCTCGCCCGCCTTCTTGCCGGCGTTGAAGGCGTCGAGCTTGGCCTGGGCGTCCGGCGTCAAGGCCGGCGGCTCGGGACGTCCGCCGGCGCCGAACAGGGCGGCCCAGTCGATCTGCCAGACGCCCTCTTCCCAGTCCGGCAACTTGCCGAGGGCCGCATAGGACGCGATGCGCTGCCGCGGCGTCTCCAGGGGGGCGGGCGGCGGAGCGGCGACGACGGGGGGGCCCGCGGCCGGCGCAGCGGTGGCGTGGCGCAAGGCCGGCGCGGCCGCCGCAAGGCCCAGCACCGCGACCAGGGCAGCGCGCTTCAGCGTGTAAGTCATGACTCCTCCCGACGTGCGGCGACTCTTCTGGGAGCCTTGCCGCTTCTTAAGGCCTCTTTGAAGCACCAGGAACAGGGATGGAAGGGCCCCTGCGTCAATTTGCTGGCGGTGTGGCGTCAGACCGGGGCCGCGACGAGAGGGGACCGGCCCAGGATCATGTCGGCCGTCTTTTCAGCGATCATGATCACCGGCGCATTGGTGTTGCCGCCGACGATGGTCGGCATCACCGAGGCGTCGACGACCCGTAGTCCCTGAAGGCCTCTGACCCGGCAGGCCTCGTCCAGCACCGCCTGGGCGCCATGGCCCATGGCGCAGGTCGAAGTCGGGTGCATGGCGGTGCCGACCGCACCGCGCACGAAGGCGTCGACCTCCTCGTCGGTCTGCACATCGGCCGACGGCATGATCGGGCCGTCGATCAGGTCGCTGGCCGGCGCGGTCTCGAAGAAGCGGCGGGCGAAGCGGACC
>DATCFQ010000050.1:0-2634 GCA_036509495.1 Caulobacteraceae bacterium | reverse complement strand
GGCCTCCTTCACCTCCTCCAGGGTGGCGCGGAACGCCTCGACCAGTTCGTGCGGCAGGTCGGAGATGAAGCCGACAGTGTCGGAGAGGATGGTGGGCCGCCCGCTGGGAAGCTTGATGTCCCTGAGGGTCGGATCCAGGGTGGCGAACAGCATGTCGCGCGCCTCGACCTCGGCGCCCGCCAGCCGGTTGAACAGGGTCGACTTGCCGGCGTTGGTGTAGCCGACCAGCGCCACCACCGGATAAGGCGCGCGCTTCCTGGCCGAGCGCTGCAGGGTGCGGGTGCGGCGCACATCTTCCAGCTCGCGCTTCAGCCGGCCGATCTTTTCGGCCAGCAGCCGCCGGTCGGTCTCGATCTGGGTTTCGCCCGGGCCACCCATCACGCCGAAGCCGCCGCGCTGGCGTTCCAGGTGGGTCCAGGTGCGCACCAGGCGCGAGCGCTCATAGGACAGCCGCGCCAGCTCGACCTGCAACCGCCCTTCCCGCGTCCGCGCGCGGCGGGCGAAGATCTCCAGGATCAGGCCGGTGCGGTCGATGACCTTGGCGTTCCAAGCCTTTTCCAGGTTGCGCTGCTGGACCGGCGTCAGGGCGTCGTCGACGACCACCACGTCCGCGTCATAGGTCCTGCAGAGCACGCCCAGTTCCTCGACCTTGCCCTTGCCGAACAGGGTGGCCGGGACCGTGGCGCGGATCTGGGCGACGATGGCGTCGGCGACCTTGAGGTCGAGGGCCTCGGCCAGGCCGATGGCTTCCTCCAGCCGCTGTTCGGGCGAGCGAAGGCGATCGGCCTTCGGCCGAACCGGATGCAGGACGATCGCGGTCTGGATTTGTGGGCGGTGGTCGACGGAACGGTCGGTCAATCGATGTCCTGATCGGCAGAAGGCTCATAGAGCTGCACCGGCTGGGCCGGCATGATGGTCGAGATCGCGTGCTTGTAGACCAGTTGCGCCTGGCCATCGCGCCGCAGCAGCACGCAGAAATTGTCGAACCAGGCGACCACACCCTGCAGTTTCACGCCGTTCACCAGATAGATGGTCAGCGGGGTCTTGGACTTGCGGACGCTGTTCAGGAAGGTGTCCTGCAGGTTCTGTTTCTTCTCGGTAGCCATCGAAGGATGCCTTTTCTTTTCGGAGGCAGGCGCCTCCACACACAAGTTGAATTTCTAGGCCGTCGCCGAGGCGCGCGCCACGGCTAAGCGGCGTGGCTCTTGGCGTCGCTCACATAGGAGGCCCGCAGCCGTCTCGCCACTGGTCCAGGCGCGCCATCGCCGATGGGAACCCCATCGATCGACACCACAGGCGTCACCAGCGAGCCGGCGCCCGTAATGAAGGCTTCGCGCGCCTGTTTTGCTTCCTCGACGCTGAACGGCCGCTCGGCGACGGCCAGGCCCTCGCGGGCGATGATCTCGAGCAGGCTCTTGCGCGTGACGCCGCGCAGGATGTTGGCGTGGAGGTCACGGGTGCGCAGCATACCATCCCGGTCGACGATCCAGGCGTTGGACGACGCCCCCTCGGTGACCAGGCCCAGTTCGTCGACGAACCAGGCCTCGCCGGCGCCCTTTTCGCGCGCCGCCTGCTTGGCCAGCACATTGGGCAAGAGGGCGATGGTCTTGATGTCGCAACGGGCCCAGCGGGTCTCGGGCGTGGTGGCCACGCCGATACCCTTGGCCGCCCTGGCCTCGGCGGCGGCCAGATCGACGGACTTGGCGGTGATCACCACCGAAGGCCGCACAGGGCGCGCCGGAAAGGCGTGGTCGCGGGGGGCGACGCCGCGCGTCACCTGCAGATAGACCAGCCCGTCGCCCGCCCGGTTGCGCCGGACCGCCTCGCGCAGCACCAGGGCCAGGGCGCCCCGGCTCATCGGCATGGGGATGCGGAGCTCGCCAAGCGAGCGCTCCAGCCGGGCGAAATGGTCTTCCGCGTCGGCGAGCTTGCCGCCGAACACCGCCCAGACCTCATAGACCCCGTCGGCCAGCTGATAGCCGCGGTCCTCGATATGCACGCAGGCGTCCGCGTGCGGGACGAAGCGCCCGTTCACATAGGCCACGCGACCCATCAGGCGTCCTCTTCCTCGATCTCCCCGGCGCGCGAGGCGACGCCCAGCGACTTCAGCTTGCGGTGCAGCGCCGAGCGTTCCATGCCGATGAAGGCGGCGGTGCGCGAGATGTTGCCGCCGAACCTGAGGATCTGGGCGTTGAGGTATTCGCGCTCGAACACCTCGCGGGCGTCGCGCAGCGGCAGGGCGATGATCCGCTCGGCGCCGACCGCCCCGGCCGAACCGGACGAGGTGACCTCGGCCGGCAGCATCTCGGCGGAGACCTCGTCGTTCGGATCGCCGGAAACCAGGATCAGCATCCGCTCCACGATGTTGATCAGCTGCCGGACGTTGCCGGGCCAGGGGTGGACCTGCAGGGTGGCGATGGCGTCGTCGCCGAGCCTGCGCTTGGGCAGGCCGGTGGCCGCACTGATCCGGCCGATGAAGAAGTCGACCAGTTCGGCGATGTCCTCGCGCCTTTCGGCCAGCCCCGGGACCCGCAAGGGCACCACGTTCAGCCGGTGGAACAGGTCCTCGCGGAAGCGGCCGGCGGCGATCTCGGCCCTGAGGTCGCGGCTGGATGAGGACATCACCCGCACGTC
>DATCFQ010000049.1:0-4047 GCA_036509495.1 Caulobacteraceae bacterium | reverse complement strand
CTTCACCGTCGGCCAGTCGGTGCTGTCGACGTGGAAATAGCTGGTCTTGTGTCGGGGCAGGCCCTCGGCGTCGATGTCGCCGTACTTGAGCTGGGTCTCGCGCTGGGTATTCACCTGGGCGACCAGCCGCAGCAGGCCGAGCTTGCGGCCGGCGTGGGCGCTGAAGGCGGGCAGGGCGCCGCAGTCGATGAGCGCCCGTTCGACGGCGACATAGAGCGAGGCGTGCTCCACGGGATCCAGCGCAACCTGGCCGTCGGAGAACCGCAGCCTCGTCAGCGTATCCAGCCGCGCCATGATCTCGTGCGCGATCGGGGTGACGTAGTCGCGGATCTCTTGCCGGGCCTTTTCGTGCAGGGCGTGCAGGGCGACGCCGTCCTGCTGCAGCGCCTTCAGGATATCGTCGCCGGCGCCGATCCGGGCGTCGAAGTTCCGCTTCGGCGAGCGGAGCAGCTGCAGATAGCGCTCCTGCAGGGCCGGCAGGAAAGTCTCCAGCGTCTCGCGGCGGATGTCATCGGTGATCGCGGCGAAGACCGGCGCCAGCTTGGCGATGCGGTCGTAGTGCGCCACCGGCAGGGCGAACATCTGGTTGTCGCGGTCCGCGATCACAACGCACTCCGATGAGGGAGAGCCGCAGCCCCCGAGAGTCAGGGTGTTTCTACCGCCACCATGGCCTGCGCGGCCAGACCTTCCCGCCGGCCGGTGAATCCCATGGCCTCGGTGGTGGTCGCCTTGACGCTGATCCGGTCCAGCGGAAGCTCGAGCAGTTCGGCCAGGCGCGCGCGCATCGCCTCGCGGTGCGGTTTGATCCTTGGCTCCTCGCAGATCAGCGTCACATCGACATTGATCACTTGGCCGCCCGCCTGGCGCACGAGATCCAGCGCATGGCGCAGGAACTGGTCGGACGCCGCGCCGCGCCACTTGGGGTCGGAGGGCGGGAAGTGGTCGCCGATGTCGCCCTGGCCGACGGCGCCCAGCAGGGCGTCGGTGAGGGCGTGCAGCCCCGCGTCGGCGTCGGAATGCCCGACCAGGGCCTTGTCGTGGGCGATCCTGACGCCGCAGAGCCAGACCGCTTCGCCGGGCCCGAAGCGGTGGGCGTCGAAGCCCTGGCCGACGCGGGTCATGCGGGCCTGTCCGGCGAGCGCCTCGGCCATGGCGAAATCCTCCGGATAGGTGAGCTTCATCAGCATGGGATCGCCGGGCGCCGCGACCACCTTGCCGCCGGCCCGCTCGACCGGCGCGGCGTCGTCCGTCGGCGGCTCGGCCTCGGTCCAGGCGGCGTAGCCGGCCGCCAGCTTGTCGTAGCGGAAGGCCTGGGGCGTCTGCACCCGCAGCAGGCCCGTGCGAGACACCGTGGCCAGGGCCCCGCCGCCATCGTCGCGCTTGAGCGTGTCGGCGACGGTCAGGACCGGCACGGCCCCGTCCGCGTGCTCCAGCGCCTTCAGAAGGATGGCCACGTGCCGCGGCTGCACGAAAGGCCGGGCGGCGTCGTGGATCAGCACCGCCTCCGGGTGCGAGTCGGCCAGGGCCTCGAGGCCCGCCTTCACCGAGTCCGCGCGCTCGGCGCCGCCCAGGACGATCTCCACCCCGCTCAGTCCCACGAGAGCTTCGGCCGCCGCATCCCGCTCGCCCTCGGCGACGACGACTGCCAGCCGTTCGGCGCCGGCCGCCGCCAGGCCCTCGGCCGACCAGCGCAGCACCGGTCTGCCGGCCAGCAAGCGCCATTGCTTCGGCCGCTCGCCGCCCGCGCGGCGGCCGACCCCTGCGGCGGCGATGACGGCTGAGAAGCGCACGAGCCTGTTTCGGCGAGGGGCCAGGTTTTGTCCAGGGCTGGACAAGTCGCCGAGAATTTGCCTAAAAAGTGATCGTCAGCAATGAGCAAATTTTAGGCAATTCCATGCTCGCATCCGAGGGGCTCAAGGCCGCCGCTTTCGAGGCCGGCGCCGATCCGGCGCTGATCATCGGCGCGGACGGGGCGCTGAAGGCGGCCAATGAGGCCGCCGAGAGTCTGTTTGGCCAGGGGCTCGGCCTGCTGTCCCGCGCGCGGTTCCGCGACGCCGTGTCGGCCGGCGAAAAGGTCTCCCGCCTGATGGCGCGGGCGGTGGAGACCGGGTCTCCTGCGCGCGATCGCGACGTGGAGTTCGCCCTGCCTAACCAGCCCGTCTTCCAGGCCGCGCTGGTCGCCTCGCCGCTGCCGGACGGCGCGGTGCTCCTGACCCTGCATCCGACGGGTTCGCAGTCGGCGCGTCGGCCCGTCGACATCCATGGCCTCCGTTCGATCGGCGGCCTCGGCCGGATGCTGGCGCACGAGATCAAGAATCCGCTCGCCGGCATCCGCGGGGCCGCCCAGCTGCTGAAATCGGGGGTCAAGGCTGAGGACGCTCCCCTCGCAGCGCTGATCGTCGACGAGACCGATCGCATCCGCCGGCTGGTCGACCGGGTCGAGGAGCTGGGCGTGGAGGTCCCGGTCGTCGGCCATGCGGTCAACATCCATGCCGTGCTCGACCGGGTGAAGGCGCTGGCGGCCAACGGCCCTGCGGACGGCCTGATGCTGCGCGACGCCTACGATCCTTCGCTGCCGCCCACCTCCGGAGACGAGGACCAGCTGATCCAGATCTTCCTGAACCTGGTGAAGAACGCCGCCGAGGCCGCCCATCTGCGCGGCGATGGGCGCGGCGAGATCGTCATCTCCACCGCCTACCGTCACGGCCTGCACGTCCGCACCGAGGACGGCAGGAACAAGGCGGCTCCCCTGGAGGTCCGCATCCAGGACAATGGCCCTGGCGTGCCGGCCCGTCTGCGCGAACAGCTATTCGAGCCGTTTGTCAGCTCCAAAGCCAATGGAACCGGCCTCGGCCTCGCGCTTGTCGCGAAACTGGTCGCAGCTCACGGCGGGTTGGTCGATTTCGAGTCAGAACCAGGGCGCACCCAGTTCCGGGTGCTGTTGCCCGTGCAAACCCAACAAGCGGCGGGATAAGCCAAGCTCATGAGCATTCAGAGCAAGATCCTTATCGCCGATGACGATGCCTCGATCAGATTGGTTCTGAGCCAGGCCTTCTCTCGTCTCGGCTATCAGGTGCGGGCGACCTCTAATGCGTCCACCCTCCTGAAGTGGGTGTCCGATGGCGAGGGCGACCTGGTCATCACCGACGTGGTCATGCCGGACGAGAACGTCTTCGACGTCCTGCCCCGCATCCGAAAGCAGCGGCCGCGGCTGCCCGTGATCGTGATGAGCGCGCAGAACACCCTGCTCACGGCGGTGAACGCGGCCGAGATCGGCGCCTACGAATATATCCCCAAGCCCTTCGATCTGGACGACATGACCGCTGCGGCCAAGCGGGCGCTGGCCCGTCCGGCCGACGCCGAGCTGGCCAAGGCCCAGGCGCGCGCGGTCCGCGACGAGCGGCTGCCGCTGATCGGCCGCTCGGCGCCCATGCAGGAGGTCTACCGCACGGTGGCGAGGCTCGTCGGCGCCGATCTGACGGTGCTGGTCACTGGCGAGTCGGGGACCGGCAAGGAGCTGGTGGCCCGTGCGCTGCACGACCTCGGCCGTCGCCGCGATGGCCGCTTCGTGGCCGTGAACCTTGCCGCCACGCCCCGCGAGCGGGTCGAATCGGAGCTGTTCGGCAAGGTCGACGAGACCGGCAAGCTGGTCGAGGCGGACGGCGGGACCCTGTTCCTCGACGAGGTCGGCGACATGCCGCTCGATTCCCAGACCCGGCTCCTGCGGGTCATCGACGGTTCGGAAAAGGCGATCAACCCCCGCACCGGCCGCCCGGCCGACGCACGGATCATCGCCGCCACCAACCGCGACCTGCGCGGCCTGATCCAGCACGGCCTATTCCGCGAGGACCTGTTCTTCCGCCTCAACGTCGCGCCGCTGCGCCTGCCGCCCCTGCGCGAGCGGCTGGACGACATCCCCGACCTGGCGCGCGCCTTCCTGCTCCGCGCGCACCGCGAAGGCCTGCCGGCCAAGACCATCGACGGCCAGGCCATCGAGCGGCTGAAGCGGCACAGCTGGCCGGGCAATGTGCGCGAGCTGGAGAACCT
>DATCFQ010000048.1:0-2081 GCA_036509495.1 Caulobacteraceae bacterium | reverse complement strand
GCTCGGCTTCGCCATGCCTCATCAGGATCAGCCGATGCATGTTCTGCAGTCTCTCCGGTCGCCGCGCTCCCCTTAGCGCGGTTCGCCTGCGGAAAAAACGCGCCGTTGACAGCCCGCCGGCTTGGCTGTCCATGACGCGCATGGCCGAGGATGGGTCGGGAAGCATCGTGGCGGAGGAAGGCGTGGTCCGCCTTGCCGAGCCGCTGCGGCTGGATTCCGGCGGCGCCATCGACGGCGTGGAGATCGCCTATCGCAGCTATGGCAAGCTGAACGCGGCGCGCTCCAACGCCATCCTGATCTGCCACGCTCTGACGCTGGACCAGCACGTCGCCTCGGTGAACCCGTTGACCGGCAAGCCCGGCTGGTGGAACTCCACCGTCGGCCCCGGCCTGCCCATCGATCCGGAGCGGCACTTCATCATCTGCTCCAATGTGGTCGGTGGCTGCATGGGGACCACCGGCCCCTGCGCCCTGAACCCGGCGACCGGCGAACCCTACGGCCTCAGCTTCCCGATGATCACCATCGGCGACATGGTGAGGGCCCAGGCGCTGCTGCTCGATCACCTCGGCATCGAGACCCTGCTCGCCGTGGTCGGCGGCTCGATGGGCGGCATGCAGGTGCTGCAGTGGGCGGCCGACTATCCCGAGCGTGTGTTCTCGGCCGTCTGCATCGCCGCGGCCCCGCGCCACTCGGCCCAGAACATCGCCTTCCACGAGGTCGGCCGCCAGGCGATCATGGCCGATCCCGACTGGCGCGGCGGCGACTTCGCCCGCCAGGGCGTGCGCCCGGAAAAGGGCCTGGCGGTCGCCCGCATGGCCGCGCACATCACCTATCTCTCCGAGGCGGCCCTGCAGCGGAAGTTCGGCCGCGAGCTGCAGCGCGACGGGCTGTCGTGGGGCTTCGACGCCGACTTCCAGGTGGAGAGCTATCTGCGCCACCAGGGCGCCCGTTTCGTCGAGCGCTTCGACGCCAACTCCTATCTCTACATCACCCGCGCCATGGACTATTTCGACCTCGCCGCCGCCAAGGGCGGCCAGCTGTCCGAAGCCTTCCGCCCGGCCCGCGAGGTGCGCTTCTGCGTGCTCTCCTTCACCTCCGACTGGCTCTATCCGACCACTGAGAGCCGTTCGATCGTCGGCGCCCTGAACGCCGCCGGCGCGCGGGTCAGCTTCGTCGAGATCGACAGCGACAAGGGCCATGACGCCTTCCTGCTCGACGAGCCGGTGATGCGCGCGGCCCTGGCCGGCTTCCTCGATTCCGCCGGCAAGGCGCGGGGGCTGGCGTGAGCCTGGCCGCCGGCGACGCCCTGGCCGCGCCCGGCGCGCGCCTGCGCCCCAGCCGCGACCTCGGACGGCCGGGCGAGCTGCGTCCCGACTTCAGCGAGATCCTGCGGCTGGTGCGGCCCGGTTCGCGGGTGCTCGACGTCGGCTGCGGCGAGGGCGCCCTCCTGGAGCTGCTGGTCGGCGAGAAGGGCTGCGACGGGCGCGGACTGGAGATCAGCGCGGAGGGCGTCTCGGCCTGCCTGGCGCGGGGGCTGGCGGTGGTGCAGGGCGACGCCGACCGCGACCTCGCCGGCTATCCCAGCCACGCCTTCGACTTCGCCATCCTGTCTCAGACGCTGCAGGCGACGGTGGCGCCGCGCGAGGTGCTGATCCAGCTCCTGCGCATCGCCGACCACGCCATCGTCTCGTTCCCGAACTTCGGCCACTGGCGCATGCGCCTGTCGCTGCTGACCCGCGGCCGCATGCCTGAGACCCCGGCCCTGCCCCACCAGTGGTGGTCGACGCCGAACATCCACATGTGCACGCTCAGGGACTTCACCCTGCTCTGCCACGACCTCGACCTGCGCATCGAGAGCTGCGCGGCCCTGTCGACCGGCAAGCCGCCCAGGGTGATCGACCCCGAACGCGAGATCGAGAACTGGCGCGCGGAATCGGCCCTGTTCCTGCTCAGCCGCAAGAACGGCCAGAAGCGCGTGGCGGAAGCCGCGGCGGAAACAAAGACCGACGATCTGTTCGGCTAGCTCCTCCCCATCGCGGCAGCGATGGCGGGAGGGGGACCGCCGGCCGTAGAGCCGGGGG
>DATCFQ010000047.1:0-2412 GCA_036509495.1 Caulobacteraceae bacterium | reverse complement strand
TTAGCCGCCATAAGCCGTATGCGGCGAGCGAGGTAGCGCGATGGACAAACCAATTCTCGTGGATTGTTGAAATGAACCTGTCCATTAGCCCGGGCACACGATCAAAATGGGGCGGAATATGATCCCCAACGTAGATCGGTTCTTCCCGAAATCGGCCACCAAACTGCGAGATATTGGCGACGGCAACGTGGTTGAGCGCCCAGAGCGTATATTTATCGAATGACGTGTGCCCTTGGATCAGGCCGATCTCGACACAGTTTGTCAGCAGGTCGTACTGCCGAATTAAGTTGCGATTTTGAACCTGCTCGTAGAGCGCGGGATTTTGGCTTTCGATTACGATCATAGACGAAGGCGCGGATCAGTCCGCGCTGCCCCCTTATTGCCTACGCGTCGATCAGCTTGTTATGCGCGGACGCTTTACGAACGGAGTCTTTGCTGCTGCCGGAGCCTGCGGGCGCATTGCCGTAGGCAAAACTAACCCTCTGCTCTGCAAGCTGCTCTTCGCTCACGCCGGCCTTAACGGCCTCGGCGAGCAGGTGGTCCAGTTCCGCGTTTTCGGGCGCCACCTTCAAAAAGGACTTTCTGGCGGCCATGAGTCTGCTCCTGTTCAGCGCACATGCTGGCCCCGATGCATTTAACGGCCCTTACCGCAGTCGGGGTCCATCTAAAGCTACATGTGGGGTCGGTGTGGGGGCTTTGGAACAGAATCGTAACACGTAACGCGACAGGGCCTCTACGTCTGATTTCAAGGGGCACGCCTCGTGTATAGGCCCGCGTTGCGGGCTGCTGAGGGTTTGCCTCGATGCGCTCTGCAATTTCTTCCATCGTCCAGAGCCTCTGAGTGATGCCAACGGCCATGGCTAAGGCGTCGCCTCGCGTGGCGCCTGTCGATGGCGCTATACCCCAAACCAATCCATGCAGGGCCGGCGCCCTGGCAACAACGCCGCTGTGAGAGCAGGGCCGAGCGCAAGCTCGGCCGGACCCGTGGAGAGCACGACCAGGGCTGACCTTTCGGGTACCGAGCCTAAGATGAAGGACTTGAAGCCAGGGTTGGATCCCCAGTGGAAAAAGACCCCGCTATCGCCTTCAACGCCCCAGCCCAGTCCCCAGGCCACGGTTGGATGCAGCGGTGGATCGCCTGTGGGATCGAGGGCGGCGAAGAATGGGGTCGGCGTCCGCCGGTTGGGTTGCAGCCACTGTCGAGCAGTCTCAACGGACAGCCCCTCGCCGCCGAGCACCGCCTGCAGGAAGCGAGCGTAGTCTTGGGCCGTGGAATGCAGAGAGCTGGCGGCATTCGGAGTCCGCCGCGCCTTCGGCAGAGACTGGCCGGCTTGGTCGTGAGGAACGGCCATATCGACGGATGGAAGAGCGGCGCCGTCGTAGCTCGATCCATTCATTCCCAGCGGGGCGAAGACAAGCCGCCTAGTCAGCGCGTCTAACGGTTCACCGGTCAGCCGTTCGGCGGCGCGCTGCAGATAGAGATAGCCTTCGCCGGAATAGCTGAAACGGGCGCCGGGGACGAAATGGCATCTGAGCGGCCTTTCCGCACTGCGCCAGTTGGGAAGGCCGCTCGTATGGCCAAGAACGTGGCGCGCGGTTATGGTTTCGGCTCGCCCATCCGCTTCGATGAAATCGGGCGCGAGGGCGCGCAACGGCTCATCCAGATCTAGTAAGCCCGCGTCCGCGAGCTTCAGTACCGCATAGGCGAAGACGGGCTTGCCCAACGACGCAACTTCGAACACCGTCGATGGGCTGGCGCGCTTTTGCGCAGCGAGATCAGCGTATCCGTACGCCTCGAGCGCTTCGATCTCGCCGGCACGAATAACAGCGAGCGAAACGCCCGTGAGTTTCGCCTCCGCCATCAGACTTGGGATGTCCAAACCCTCCATGAGCCAATGCATCCCTCAACGATCCGTGACATCCAATTGTCGCGGTTTCTACCTGTCATATCGGCGGGAGGCGACGTCCGCCGCGATCAGAAGCTTTGCCGCTATAGGAACAGGTCTCGCGACGGGCAGAGGTCGGCGACTAGGCAGGCTTCGCACTTGGGCCGGCGCGCCACGCAGGTGTAGCGCCCGTGCAGGATCAGCCAGTGGTGGGCGCGGGTGAGGTAGGGCCGCGGCGTGATCGCCATCAGGTCCTGTTCGACCTGGTCCGGGGTCTTGCCCTGGCTCAGCTTCAGGCGGTGGGCGACGCGGAAGACGTGGGTGTCCACGGCGATGGCCGGCTCGACGTCCAGTTCGTTCAGCACCACGCTGGCGGTCTTGCGGCCGACGCCTGGCAGGGCCTGCAACGCCTCGCGGTTCAGTGGAACCTCGCCGCCGTATTGCTCGACCAGGATCTGGCTGAGGCGGACGACGTTCCTGGCCTTGGTGCGATAGAGGCCGATCGCCGCGATGAAGGGCATCAGGC
>DATCFQ010000046.1:0-2044 GCA_036509495.1 Caulobacteraceae bacterium | reverse complement strand
CCTCGGTCAGGGGCAGGATGGCGAAGGGGCCGGACGGCAGGAAATGCTCATGCGCCACGCCCTTGTGCGGGCGCGACAGCTTCACCGTCGCCACGACGCCCACCTCCGGATATGGCCAGCCGACGACGCCGATGCCGGCCTCGCGGCGCACCAGAGAGCCGCGGCCGTCCGAGCCGATCACCAGCGGCGCCTCGATGGTCCGGCCGTCCTCCAGGCGCACCACCACGCCCTCGCCTCGGACCTCCAGCCCGGCGACGCGCGCAGGGGCCAGCACCGTGATCTTCGCCGCCTTCACCTGCCGGGCCAGGGCGGCGCGGATGTGGCGGTTCTCGATCAGATAGCCGAGCGGCTCGTTGCGCGCGCATTCAGCAGAAGTGTGAAGCGGTTCTGCGTCTGAATGCGCGCCATCAAACGACTCTGCGCCCTCCGGGCGGCGAACCGGTTCCCACTTCGCCTGAGGGCGCAGCCGTTCGGCGATCTCAGCGGAGTCGAACCTCAGGAAGGCCGGCAGCTTCAGTCCGGGCGCGGCGCCCGGCAAGCGGCCGTCGGTGATCAGGATCTGCTCGATGCGCTGGGCCTGGGATTCCAGCCTCTGGCCGACGCCCAGCGCCCGCCACTGCCGAAAGCAGGAAAACGCCACCGCCGAGGCGCGGCCGTCGAAGGTCGGCGCGGTCTGGGTGTCGAACGCCATGGGGTCGACGAGGATTGGCTTCAGCCCACCACTCTGCAGGGCGAGCGCCAGGGTCGCGCCGGCCATGCCGGCCCCGGCGACGACGACGTCACAGGCGAGTGCGCGAGCCATGGCGCGATATGCGGCGCGGGCGTGCAACCTGTCCAGCACGGCTGCGCCGTAAACGCCCCTTAACCTAATCGCTCCAGATATCGGGGGCTGATTTCCAGAATGGGGGCGCAGATGGCGAAGGCGGTGGCGAGGCGTGGATCGGGCGCGGCCCGGCGGCCGGCCGGCGGCGCTCTCGGCCAGATGCTCCTGCACCGCCTCGGCGGCGGCATGGAGGCCAGCTCTGGCTTGGTGCTGACCCTGGCCTTCGCCAGCTACAACGCCGCCGATCCCAGCCTGAACGCCTCCGCCGCGGGCGCGGCGTCCAATTTCGTCGGCCGGCTCGGCGCCACCCTGGCCGACATCGGCATGCAGTCCCTGGGGCTATCGGCCTGGATCGTGGCGGTGCTGCTGATCCTGGGCGGGGTGGTGCGCGCCGCCGGCCAGGGATTCCGGTCGGACGCCCGCAAGGCCAATGTCTGGGCCGCGGCCGTGGCGCTGCTGGCCCTCTCGGCCGCTCTGGCCGCGCCTGCGCCGCCGGCGACCTGGCCCCTGGCCAAGGGGCTGGGCGGATTCTGGGGCGACGCCCTCTTGGGCGCCCTGGCCCGGGTGTTCGACGCGGTGGGCGTCCCCGGCCCGCGCTGGATCGCCGCCCTGCTCTACGCCGGGGTAGCGGCGACCGCCTTCGGCTTCGTGTTCGGCCTGAAGCTGCGCGACCTCTTCGACTCCGCCGCCTGGCTGGGCGGCGCCCTGGGCCCGCGGGCCCGGACCGAGGCCCGGCTCCAGCCCAAGCGCAAGGCCCCCCCCCGGCGGGGTCGCGAGGTGGTGCTGGCGCTTCCCGACGACGACGATGTTCCCGAGACCCAGGTCTCAACGCCGCGCGTGGCGGCAGAACCTCAGGTGATGAACTCGCGGCCCCCCAAGGCCTCCCGCCGCGAGGATCGCGAGAACCAGGGCGCCTTCGCCTTCGTGGCCAATCCGGGCTTCCGCCTGCCCGAGCTGAGCATGCTGGCCAAGCCCAAGCCCCGCGCCTCGACGGTCGACGAGGCGGCGCTGCTGCAGAACGCCCGGCTGCTGGAAAGCGTGCTGCAGGAGTTCGGCGTCTCGGGCCGCATCGACCAGATCCGCCCGGGCCCGGTGGTCACCCTGTACGAGCTGTCGCCCGCCCCGGGGGTGAAGACCGCCCGCGTCGTGGCCCTGGCCGACGACATCGCCCGCTCGATGAGCGTGATCTCCTGCCGCGTCGCGGTCGCTTCCGGCCGCAAC
>DATCFQ010000045.1:0-2108 GCA_036509495.1 Caulobacteraceae bacterium | reverse complement strand
GTCAAAGCTGACGTCGCGTTCGGCCAGATTTCGCATGGCTTGGCTCTCATGGCCGAGATGCGTGATAAGCGCATCTTCATAGTTCTTGATCCAAACGCGCAAACGGCAAAACTCGTGCTTAACCTCTATGACATGGATTTCGCAGCCTTCGGCAGTATGGCTAAAGACTTTGTGCGGACGATGATATTTCCGCGTGTAGCCGACTTTGTACCTAGCAGTACAAAAGAAGGTGCCGAGGCCTTCTTGAAGGCTATAAGACGTCCGCGCGATACATTCGAATACGAAGAAACCGACCTTGGGAATCTGCCTGAAATATGGGAAGATTACGAGGCAGGAAACATAAGCCTGGAGCAGGCAGTGCGGCAGTCTCGCTCCGCTGTGCGCTCAAACGTCCACTACGTGGACTCATCAGCTGCAGCTGCCGCGCGTGACGTTGTTCCCGATGTGATCGAAAACGAAGCTGCCCTTCAAGGCGATCCTGCAGCCCCCGATCCGATGGCTCAGCTTGAGCCGCTGCCGCCGATATTGCGTTCCGACGTGAGCAGTCCGGCTAAGTTGCTGACTATTGACATCTCGGAGACCCCGCTTCGGGGTTACCGCAACTTTATCGCTATTAGCGACCGAGTGCGGGAAGAGATGGGCGAGTTTTTTCTTCAGCCTCACCGAACATCCATTATATGGGGGGGGGCAGGAGACGCTATTTATCTTCTTGCATCACTCTGGACAATTTGGATTGTACTACGATCTGCAAACGCGAGAGATGGTGGACGCACCCGCAGGAGGCGGCTCCTATCCGTCAGCTACCATTGTGCTGAAGGACCGTATCTATATTCCCGTTCCGGAGGAGATTCACAGGAGCTTCGTTCCTAGTCCGGGCGAACGAAAAAGATTCGAAGTGCGGTCCGACATTCTCCGGACTGAATAGCCGCCAATTGGCTGGCCAGGGTAGCTTCTGCTCACGCGCCAGACCGCCCGATGTTTCGCCTCAGTCGATACTCAACCCCTCCATCCCCTCTTCGCGCCAGGCGCGGATGAGGTCGAAGAACTTCAGCGAGCCCGGGCCGTACAAGCCGTCGAACAGGCCGGCGCCGTCGCCGGCGCGGCCTTCGCCGTTGTAGTAGCCGGGAGTGCAGGCGATGCGGAAGTCCAGATTGGCCCTGGCGTTGTCCTTGATGGTCTGGACCCAGCCGGCCTCGGCCTCGGCCGTCGGCTCGATCACCGAGGCTTGGCGCGACCGGGCTTCGCCGATCACGTCGGCGATGTGCCGCGCCTGTTCCTCCAGCAGGTGCGGGAAGTTGGGCGTCAGCGTGCTCTGGTTGGTCCCCATGTGGAAACAGTTGGGAAAGTCGTGGCTCATGAAGCCATGCAGGGTCCGCAATCCCTCGCCCCAGTGGTCGGACAGAGTGCGCCCGTGGCGCCCGTGGATCTCGAAGCCGGCGCGGCGCGTGTAGGACGTCCCCACCTCGAAGCCGGTGGCGAAGATGATGCAGTCGACCTCGTACTCGACGCCATCGACGATCGGGCCGGTCTCGGTCACCCGATCGACGCCGCGGCCGCCGGTGTCCACCAGGGTGACGTTCGGCCGGTTGAAGGTGGGCAGATAGTCGTCGTTGAAGGTCGGCCGCTTGCAGAACTGGCGATACCACGGCTTCAGCGCCTCGGCGGTGGCCGCATCGGCGACCAGGTCCTCAACCCGGGCGCGGATCTGGTTCATCTTGCGGAAGTCGGCCAGCTCCATCTGGGCGGGAATATCCTCCGGCGCGACGGTCTTGCCGGACTGGAAGGCGGCGATCGAGGTCAGGCCGCGGATGATGTCGGTCCAGCCGTCGCTGACCAGGTCCTCGTCCTGATGGCCGCCCGAGACCAGGATGTTGAAGTTCTCCATCCGCCGCTTCTGCCAGCCCGGCTTGAGCGAGGCGGCCCAGTCCGGGTCGGTCGGCCGGTTGCCGCGCAGGTCGACCGAGGATGGCGTGCGCTGGAAGACATAGAGGCGCTTGGCCGCCCGGCCCAGGTGCGGGACCGACTGGATGGCCGTGGCGCCGGTGCCGATGATCGCCACCCGCTTGTCGGCCCGCCCGGTCAGGTTCCCCGACGAGGCGCCGCCGGTA
>DATCFQ010000044.1:0-3710 GCA_036509495.1 Caulobacteraceae bacterium | reverse complement strand
AACCCGGCGCCGCGCCCTCACCCACCGCGCCTAACACATTCGAGATTGTATTATGGCCCGCTCACTCACCCTCGCCGATCTCAAGGACCCCCGCGAAGCCGCGTTCGTCGCCGCAGTGTTCGAGCTCGGCGGCCCGCTCTACGGCGCCGAGGCGGCGATGCGCGCCGGCTACACCTCCAACCCGAACGAGGCCCCGCGGGTGGCGGCCATGCTGCTGGGCAGCTCACGCATCAGCCGCGCGATAACCGGCGAGGTGAAAGCCCGCTTCGACGTGGCGACGTCCACGGCCTTCAACACTATGCTGGAGATCTGCCAGGACACCAAGGCGCCCGCCACGGCCCGGCTCAGCGCCGCCCAGGCCATAATTGACCGCTCCAGCATCGGACCCGTGCCGAGCCGGTCGATGAGCCTGACGGCAACCGTCGGGATCGAGGAGCTGCTTACGCAGCTTGGCGAGGACGGCGGGCGACATGGCGACGTGGTCGAGGCCGAGTTCAGCGACGTGACGCCCGAGGGCTAGGCCACAGACGCACTGTTTGCGTGGGGCCGCTCTGGGGTGCTCGCCCTGATGGCAAATTCGGATATTGGCGCACGCTGGTCGATGAACCAATTCATGTCATCCACAAAGTGTTGGCCCTCGACGTTGTCGCAAAAGCCGCGCACCTTGAAGTCGCAGGCCATAATTGGTGAATGTCGGCGGGATATCTCTTGATAGAAGAATTCAAGTTTTGGCCTGTCCACGAAGAGGTTGACCCTGAGAACTTCAGGGAGGTGGGCGCCGGACGGGTACACCCACTCCTCCTTTGAATGGCTGGTGAAGGACTCGCCAGGGCATCCTTCCCAAACGTGAATTTCACAGCCTCCACGGAAAGAGGCGGCGGACCCATTGTCCTCGAAAATTGAGACTGACTTGCCCCCCTCGATATGCACGGCACCGTGAACCTTCAGGAAAATTCCCCCCGCATACTCTGGGGGAGGGGCGCCGCCCTTGGTCATCTTCATGTGCCGAGCTGTGCTCTTGGCGACGTAGCTGTATGCCCGTTGCAAATCCGCGAGAACGGTCGGGCTCAGCACTGACCCGGTCGCGACTGGGCTGACACACCGGCCCCGAAACGAAAGATCTTCGGCGAACAGATCGACAAGGACGCCGTTCAGCGTCACGGTCCGATCCGGCGCGAGTTCAACCACAGCAGCCCCCAGCCCAACAGGCTGAACTTACGCAGCCAAGGTAAGCCGGCCGTTACGCGTCAAGGTAAACCGGCCCCCGGCCGGCGCGCGAGCTGGGCAGCGCTACGGCTTGAGAAGCTCCCACCCACTGAGCCCGAGCGCCCGCGCCAGGCGCTCCACGTTGTCCAGGGGTATGTTGCGCTCGCATCGCTCGACAGAGCCGACAAACGTCCGGTGCAGCCCGGCTGCGTCAGCAATGGCTTCCTGGCTTAAGCCAAGCTCGGCTCGGCGGCGACGCATGTTGGTCGCCAGCACTTCGCGCAGCTGTCTCGATGTCCCACCCGCCATAGGCCGGACCGTCGGGAAACGATGTGTTTACGTCGACAGTGTTTAAGTAGCATTCGACGCGGGCAGACCAGGGGAGCGAGAGCGGCGCATGTCCATCGTTGGCGTTCCCCTTCGACTGTGCCTGATGCCCGCGCTGCTAGTGCTCGCCGGTGTCCTGGGAGCGTGCGCCGCCGCGCTGGCCGGCTAGCCTACGCCTTGAGACCCAGCACGCGTCTGCCGCCGCCCAGGTGGCGCCCGCGGCCTTGGCGGCTTCCTACGTGTCAACGCTAGCGCCCGCTTGGGCGTCCGCGAGCACCTTGCGCACGGTGCTTTCAGGCACGCCCAGCGCCCGACCGACCGCAAACGCGGCTTGTACCCGTCGCGCCAGCTTCTGAATATGTTTGGCGGCCATCGGATCGATGGCGCCAGTGCTCGGGGCGATCCCAAGCACATCAACCCCCGACGTCTTGAGGAGCGTCAGCGCGTGCTCGCGCGTGACTCGGCCCAGCTGGGCCGCGAGCGGGGCGACCATGTTCTCAAAGGTGGCCATCAACTCATCGTCCGAGGAGGCGTCCAGGTGGTCGATCGTGCTCATAGTGTCTCCTTCCGGGTGCGCGTTTGGCCAGCGCCGACCTTCGGCGCAGCCAGAGGGCCAAGAACGCGCTTCGCAGCGGCCCATGTGACGCCGAGGGCGGCGGCGGCTTCGCGCGGTTCCTCGCCCGCCTCGACCTTCGCTCGCAGCTCCTGAGCCAGTTTCTCCGCCTTCAGGATGCGGAACGCTGACGCGCGGCTGATCCCAATCGACTTAGCCGCGGCCGTGGGTTCCACTCTGCTCGCCACCGCGTCTAGCAGCGCCTGCGCCTTCTTCTGGGCCGTGGGCTGCCGGCCAACGAATTTCCCGGCCGCCTGCGCCTCGCGGATACCTTCGCGCTGGCGCTCCTTCATGAGCGAGACTTCCATTTCTGCTATGGCGCCGAAGATCGTGAGCGTAGCCGTCGCAATCGCGTCCTGGTCGCCGGGCGGTAGGTTCAGCGGCGGCTCGATGATCCTGAAGGCCGCGCCCTTGCCGTGCGCCCGTTCCAAGATCTTGCGCAGATCGACCACAGAGCGCGCCACGCGGTCGATCTTGGTCCCCAGGAAGGTGTCACCATCCCGCAGGTAGTCCAGCGCTGCCTCTAGCTGTGGCCTGGCCTTGTCCTTGCCGCTTAGCTGCTCAGAAAACACCTTGGTCGCGCCCGCGGCCTCAAGGTCGCGGATTTGCGCGTTAAGGCCCGCCGCCTGATCGGCGGTGGAGGTGCGCGCGTAGCCCACAACGTGAGTCATGGTAGTTCTCCTATCACGTGAAATCTCTTAGGGGCGTCACAGAAGCCCGCTGGCGGCCTCGCTGGGTCGGGGCTGCAAAGGGACAGCCACCGCCCGACAAAGCCGCTCCACGGCGCGGATTTTGGTTTCTACGGCTGCCCTAGACGGGCCTCAGCCCAATGCCCGCGTCACGGACCTGAGCAGCCACGCGAGCTCTGTCAGTTGCAGCCATGCCGGGAAACAGCGTCACGGAACACGCCTCGCCGCGCGGCTCCTCGGTTTCGGCCGGGTCGCCATACCTCAGCTGGAGTCCGCGCATGATGTCCTGCGCAGTGTTGCCCAGCTCGAAAGCGATGGCGCCGACGTCGTCGCCTTCCCGGACGTCCAGCGCGTCGAACACGATTGCGTCTATCTCGTCACAGCCCAGCTCCTCGGCCGCCGCAACCTGATCGTCGCCATAGTGGAGGCTGAGTTCGTCGCCCAGGCGGACGATGAACACGAGGGGCGCTTGAGCCCCGCACTGCATTGCTCGGACGTGGCGCTGTACGTCCGCGCGGCACGTATCTGTGGTGCCCAAGAAGCTGTCTATTTCGACGCTCTCGCGGTGCAGCCGTTCAATCATAGACATATGTGGTCTCCCCTTGGTCTCGGCCGGGCGGTCGCGCCGGCACAGGCTCACATGAGCCAAAGACTATGTGGGCCTCTTCGGATCAAAAGTCAACTCCCATTTGTGAGACTGCGGCGGAACCGCGGAAAATCAATTGGTTAGTGCTTGGCGACGCAGTGAGCTGAAGAGGCGCGCATGGGCAGGGTCATGTGAGACCACGAGGAACGGGGTGTGAGATGCGCTCGCGTGTGCTGCCGCCCTCGGCGCATTGAGCCGATTCGATCCGGTGCGGTGGACTTCAATCCAA
>DATCFQ010000043.1:0-2204 GCA_036509495.1 Caulobacteraceae bacterium | reverse complement strand
CGGCGGGACCGGCGGTGGGGAACCCAGCCTCGATCCAGAAGCTGGCCCCTTCGCCGGGAATGCTGTCCAGGCCGATCCCGGCCCCCAGGGCATGGGCCAGCCGGCTGACGATGGCGAGGCCGAGACCGGTGCTCTCCACTGCTTCGGAAGAGGCCCTGCCCTGGGCGAAGGGCTCGAAGATGCGCTGGCGATCCTCAGGGGAGACGCCGGGGCCGGTGTCGCGCACCCCGAACCGCACCCGCGCCTCGCCCGGCCGCTGGGGCCCCTGACCGCGCTCGGCGGTGATCAGCACGCCGCCGGCTTCGGTGAACTTCACCGCATTGCCGGCGAGGTTGAACAGCACCTGCCTGAGGCGGGCCTCGTCGGCCATCACCGGCGGCAGGCCTGGACCCGAGGCCCAGGCGATCTCCAGCCCCTTGGCGTGGGCGCGCGGGCTCATGATCTCGGCCACGCCCTGCAGCAGCCGCTCGATGTCCACCGGGGCCGGATGCAGTTCGAGGTCGGCCGCCTGCAGGCGCGCCAAGTCCAGCACCTGGTTGACCAAGCCCAGCAGGTGCTCGCCGGACTCCTCCAGGGCGGTGACGTAGCTGCGCTGGGCGGCGTCGAGCTTGGTGCGGGCCAGCAGGCGCGCCATGCCGAGCACGCCGTTCAGCGGCGTGCGGAACTCGTGGCTGAGCGCCGCGAGGATCATCTCGTCGGAGCGGCCCAGGCCGCCCTTCCCCTTGCGCGCGCGCTTGGTCATTGGCCCGGACGCTAGCGCGGGCGGCTTAACGTTGCGTGAGGGCGGCCGGCGCCTCCACGCGGGCCACTTTCGCGCTTCCGCACGCGCCGCTCCCGTATTGATTGAAAACAAAGGCAGCGCTCGAGGCTGCGGATCATTATCCTATCGCTGCGGAATTGTTCCGCGGCGAAGGGCGGGCGCGGTGCACGGTCGCGCTCGCCCTCGCTACAGCGGCCTTGCTACATCGCCAGGACGAGGCGCGACGTCTCAGCTGGCGTGGGACGGCTCGTGCAGGGCCGTGGCGATGGCTTCGAGCAGCCTGGCGGGCGTGAGCGGCTTGGCGACCACATCGGTGAGCCCCGCGGCGCGGTAGCGCTGCTCGTCCTCCGGATCGGCGCTGGTGGTGACGGCGATGATCGGCACCGCGCTCCTGCGTCCGGGAAGGGCGCGGATAGCCCTGGCGGCGGTGAGGCCGTCCATCCGCGGCATGTGGATGTCCATCAGCACTACGGCGAAGGCGGCGTTGGTCACCGCCTCGACCGCTTCGGCGCCGTCCTGGGCGTAGTCACAGCTGTAGCCGGCCATCTCACAGAAGGCCCCGCAGATGCGCCGGTTGACCTCGTTGTCATCGACGATCAGCACCCGCGGCAAGACAGGCGCCGCCTCCGTCGGCCTTCGTCCAAAATCGCCGATCATGGTCGCCGCATGTGTGGCCAAACGCTTCCCAGCGGCCAGCCATACGCGCCTAAGCTGAATTCATCGTTAGCGGGCAAGTTGTGACGCCGATGTCGGTTGCACGGGGTCGCGCGGCCTCTGGGCGATCGAGGTCGGCGATGCTCGCCGCTCAGCCCCGCAATCGAACAATTTCGTCGTGGATGCGCTGCTCGATCTGCGCCCTGTGGGGGTGGGCCAGCAGTTCGTCGGAGACCGACTGAAGCGCATATGCGGCGCAATCTTCAGCTGTCCTGGAGTGCAGCGGCAGATGCACACGGTCGTTTGGCCCAATCACATTGGCCACCCAGCTGTATGCGCTCTTGGCCCCCACGACGCAGAGGCACCGGCTCATCAGGCATATCTCGACCAAGGCCTGCTGGAGCGGCGTGAACCGGCGCGTCACCAGGGAGGCGACCGGCGTCACATTCGGTGTCCCGAGCGCGCGCGCCAGGTCCTCGTGGACTCCCGGCTCGTCGGAAAACACCAGGATGGATCGTCCCTCGTCCACGAATCCCCGCAGGGCGTCCGCGAAATTGTCCACCGACATGCAACGGCGGGCGAAGGTCCCGACCCGGTCATTGAGCACCCCGTGGCCAAGCGGTTCGTCCAACCGAAATCCGCTGACGGCGGCGCGGAGGTTCTGGACGATCTCCCCCCTGCGCACATGTACGGCCACCATCTGGGACAGTCCGTGTTCGTTGGCGATACGATCGACCTCGCCGATCAGCTCGCGGCGGATGGGCAAGCCTGCAAACAACGAAGGCATCTC
>DATCFQ010000042.1:0-2930 GCA_036509495.1 Caulobacteraceae bacterium | reverse complement strand
CGCGCTCGGGCCTGCCCGCGCCATGGGCGCCGCGGAGCGTTTCCGGCGATCATTGTTCAACTGAGACATCAGGCGACGGCCGCGTTCATGGTATGCTTTCGCAAGACGTCCGGTCCGGCCGAGCGGAAGAGGGTCTGAGCGCACGATGGCCGTGCTCGATTGGAGAGGTCCCGACCGCGGTCTCGCGCTGGCCGGCGAGAGCGTGAAGCTGCGCCCGCCGCGGATCACCGATCATGGCCCATGGTCTGAGCTGCGGATGCGCTCGCGCGAGTTCCTGCAGCCCTGGGAGCCGACCTGGCCGTCCGACGACCTGACCAAGTCGGCCTTCCGCCGCCGTCTGGCCGCCTATGCCCGCGACATCGACCTGGACCAGGCCTATCCGCTGTTCATCTTCCGCGCCAAGGACGAGGCGCTGATCGGCGGCATCACCTTGTCGAACGTCCGCCGCGGCGTCGCCCAGATGGCTTCGGTCGGCTACTGGATCGGCCAGCCCCACGCCCGCAAGGGCCACATGCTGGCCGCGGTGGGGGCCATCGCCCCCTTCGCCTTCCAGCGGCTGGGCCTGCACCGGCTGGAAGCCGCCTGCATCCCCGAGAACGCGCCTTCTCGGGAGCTTTTGCTGAAAGCCGGCTTCCGGCTCGAAGGCGAAGCCCGTGCTTATTTGAAAATTAACGGCGTTTGGCGAGATCATCTGCTCTTCGGCATGCTCGCGGGCGACATCCTTCCCCGCGACTGACCGGACGGCGCGCCTTCTGGAGCGCCAGGACGGAGATTGATGGCGCAGAGGTTCCCGGAGCGCTTCGTCTGGGACGTGACGGCCGCGCTCGAGGCGTTGGGCGCTGCAGACTCCGTGCTGTGGGTCTGGGAGCCCGACCGCGACCGCATGACCTTCCTGGGCGCAACCCGCGCCCTGGGCCTGGGACCGCTGGCGCCTGAGTGCTCGACCGCCGCCCTGGTCGCCCTGGCCCTGCCGCAGGACCGCGAGGCGCTCGAGGAGTTCCTGCTGGTCCAGGAGCCGGGCGCGTCGCTGTCGGCCCGCCTGCGCATGGGCGTCTCGGAAACCTGCATCTGGCGCGGCGTCTGGCTCGAGGAGGGCGGGGTTCGCGCGGCCGGCGTGGTCGTGCCGGAAAGCCGCTTCGCCGCCTCCGAGCGGGATTCGCTGACCGGCCTCTACGATCGCAAGAGCTTCGTCGCCCTGGCCCGCGAGCGTCTGCAGATGGAGGGCGACCACGCCCTGGTCGTCGCCGACCTCGACCGCCTGCGCCGCCTGAACGAGGCCCTCGGCCACGAGCGGGCCGACCTGGTGCTGGCCGCCCTGGGCTCGCGCCTCGCCGCCGCCTTCCCGCGCAACGCCCTGGCCGCCCGCGTCGGCGAGGACGAATTCGCCGTGATGGTCACCTCCGAGGTGCTGGATCCGGCCGAACGGCTGCGCGCGGCGCTGGAGCGGCCGCTGCGGGTGGCCAGCTTCGACATCTATCCGACCCTCTCGATCGGCGCAGTCGGCGCGCGCGGCGGGGCCGATGCGCCGGAGGCGGCCGAGCTGCTGCGCCGGGCCGAGCTGGCGGTCGAATCGGCCAAGACCGCCGGCCGCGGCGGCGCGGCGGCCTATGGCTCGGGCCTGGAAAGCGACGGCCTCACCCGCCTGGCGCTGGAGAGCGACCTGCGCGGCGCCCTGCAGCGCGGCGAGATCTGCCCCTATTTCCAGCCCATCGTGCGCCTCTCCAACGGCGCGATCTCGGGGTTCGAGGCCCTGGTGCGCTGGCGCCATCCCCGCCGCGGCCTGGTCATGCCCGACGAGTTCCTTCCGATGGCCAACGACATGGGGCTGCTGCACGAGATCGGCCAGCACATGATCGAGCAGGCCGCCCGCCAGCTGGCCGAATGGCGCAAGCGCCACAGGGCCGCCAGCGACCTGACCGTCAGCGTCAACCTCTCCACCGGCGAGATCGACCGCGAGAACCTGGTCGAGGACGTCTCGCGGATCCTGCGCGAGACCAGCCTGGCCAACGGCGCGCTGAAGCTGGAGATCACCGAGAGCGACATCATGCGCGATCCGGAGCGCGCGGCGGTGGTGCTGCAGCGATTGCGCGAGGCCGGCGCCGGCCTTGCCCTCGACGACTTCGGCACCGGCTTCTCGTCGCTGTCCTATCTGACCCGCCTGCCCTTCGACACGCTGAAGATCGACCGCTACTTCGTGCGCACCATGGGGGCCAACGAAGGGTCGGCCAAGATCGTCCGCTCGGTGGTGAACCTCGGCCGCGACCTCTTCCTCGAGGTGGTCGCCGAGGGCGTCGAGAACACCGCCATGGCCCGCCACCTGATGGAGATCGGCTGCCACTACGGCCAGGGCTTCGGCTATGCCGCCGCCCTGCCGCCGCAGGAAGCGGAGGTCTATCTCAACGAGAGTTATGTCGACGGAACGGCGCCGCTGAAGAAGGCGCGGGCGTAGGCTCCTCCCCCGAGATGCGCAACGGAACGGGGGAGGGGGACCACGCAGCGTGGTGGAGGGGGCGCGGCTTGGCGCCGGATCAGCCGTGCTGGCCGCCCATGCCGCCGCGATGGCCCCAGCCGCCGTCCATGCCGTGGCCGCCGCCGCGGGCCATGACCAGGGCGTCGAAGGTCTTCTGCTGACGTCCATCGAGGGCGGCGTAGAAGCGCTTGGTCGCCTCCGCCCGCTGGGCGAAGCGCGCCTGCCGCTCGGACATGCGCTGGGCCATGCGGTCGAGCCTTTGCGGCGTGGTCAGCTCGGCCTGCTGGCCGTCGCCCTCGCCGCCGCGATGGCGCATGCCGGGGCCGCGATCGCCGTCCGGCCGATGTGAAGAGGCGGCGAAGGCCTGCCAGGCGCCTTCCTGGTCGGCCCGGATGCCGAGCGCGTCGTGCAGCACCTGCTGGCGGCGCCCGCGGCGCTCCTCCATGTGTTGGCGCATCTT
>DATCFQ010000041.1:0-3006 GCA_036509495.1 Caulobacteraceae bacterium | reverse complement strand
GGTCGGCATCGGTTTCGACATCCCCGCCGACGTGGCCGGCTCGGTGGCGCGCCAGCTGATCGCCGGCGGCAAGGTCACCCGCGGCTACATGGGCGCGGTGATCCAGAACGTGACGCCCGAGATCGCCGACAGCCTCGGCATCGCCGGCAAGAAGGGCGCCCTGGTGGCCGAACTGACCCCCGGCGGCCCGGCCGACCACGCCGGCCTGCAGCCCGGCGACGTGGTGCTGGCGCTGGACGACAAGCCGGTCACCAGCTCCACCGAACTGACCCGCATGGTGGGCGAGACCCACACCGGCGAGGTCATGCACCTTTCGGTTCTGCGCGGCGGACATCCGGTGGTGATCGACGTCCACTCCGGCGTGCGGCCCTCCGAGCAGGAGCTCTCCAAGGCCGACAAGGACAATGACGAGGACCAGGGCGGCGGCGCCCCGGCCACGCCGCAGGCTCCGCGCCCGAGCGCGCTGGGCATGAGCTTCGGCGCGGTCGACGACTCCGCCCGCCGCCGCTACGCCATCCCGCCCGACGTGCACGGCGTGGTGGTGGAAAGCGTGCAGGCGACCTCGGACGCCGGCGACAAGGGCCTCAAGCGCGGCGACGTGATCGTGCGGGTGCTGGACAGGCCGGCGAACGTCCCGGCCGACATCCTGGCTGCGGTCGCCGAGGCCAAGAAGGCCGGGCGCACCAGCGTGCTGCTGCAGATCCACCGCAGCGGCCGCAACATCTTCGTGCCGGTGAAGATCGAACCTTAGCCCGAAGAGCCTTGACAGGGCGCGGTTTCCACCGCGCCCTAAGGGGTCCTTTGGGGGGATTTGAAGCGTGCGCATCCTGATAGTCGAAGACGACATGCAGGCAGCCGCAGCCATGGCCCGAGGCCTCGGCGAAGCCGGCCACGAATGCCTGATCGCCGGCGACGGCGCCCAGGGCCTCGACATGGCCCGTCAGGAGCATTTCGACGTCATGGTCGTGGACCGCATGATGCCGCGGATGGACGGCCTCTCGATGATCGAGACCCTGCGCCGCGACGGCGACCGCACACCGGTGCTGGTGCTGTCGGCCCTCGGCGAGATCGACGATCGGGTGGCGGGCCTGAAGGCCGGCGGCGACGACTATCTGGTCAAGCCCTACGCCTTCGCCGAGCTCAGCGCCCGGGTCGAGGCCCTGGCGCGCCGGCACGAGACCGGCTCGGTACAGACCGTGCTCAAGGTGGGCGACCTGGAGATGGACCTGATCCATCGCCGCGTGACCCGTCAGGGCAAGGAGATCGACCTGCAGCCGCGCGAGTTCCAGCTGCTGGAATTCATGATGCGCCACGCCGGCCAGTCGGTGACCCGCACCATGTTGCTGGAGAAGGTCTGGGAATATCATTTCGACCCGCAGACCAATGTCATCGACGTGCACGTCTCGCGGCTGAGGTCCAAGATCGACAAGGGCTTCGATCGCGCCATGCTGCAGACCGTCCGCGGAGCCGGCTACCGCCTGGACGCCTGACCATGACCCGCCCCGGCGCCGCCCCATGAGGCTGCCCGCACCTTTCCGCACCACGCCGTTCCGCCTGACCCTGATGTTCGTGGCGGTGTTCCTGCTCGCGGGCGCGGCGCTGCTTTTCTACATCTATGCGGTCACCGCCGGAGAGGTGACCCGCCGGGCCGGCCAGGAGATCAGCGCCGAGATGCGGTCGCTGGAGACCGTCTATCGCCAGGGCGGCGTCAACGCCCTGAACCAGACGCTGATCGAGCGCACCGCGGACGGACGGCCGTTCCTCTATCTGCTCACCGACAAGGCCGGCATGCGCACCGGCTCGATCGCCGCCTCGCCCTTCGGCCCGAGCGAAGGCGGCGGCTGGAAGCAGTTCCGCGTCACCGAGACCGATCCGAGCGGAGCGGTGGTGCGCCAGCCTGCGCGGGGCGAGCAGGCCATCCTGCCCACCGGCGAGCGGCTGTTCGTCGGGGCCGACATCGGCCAATCCGAGTTCTTCGTGGTCAAGATCGTGCGGGCGCTGCAGGGCGCCGGGGCGCTGATGGTGCTGCTGGGCCTGGCCGGCGGCCTGCTGGTCAGCCGCAACGTCAGCCGCGCCATGGCCGGACTGAACGCGGTGGTGGCCTCCGTCCGAGGCGGCGACCTGCATGCCCGCGCCAAGGTCCGTGGCGCACGCGACGAGTTCGACGAGCTTGCCGCCGGCCTCAACGACATGCTCGACCGGCTGGAGCGCTCCATCGCCAGCATCCGCCACGCCGGCGACGCGATCGCCCACGATCTGCGCTCGCCACTCACGCGATTGCGCACCCGGCTGGAGATCGCCCTACTCGATGTCGAGGCCGGCAAGGGCGATCCCAAGGCGGCCCTGGCCCAGGCGCTGGACGACGCCGATGCGCTCCTGGCCACCTTCGCGACCGTGCTGGCCATCGCGCGGCTGGAAGCGGCCGGGGCGACGCCCAAACACGCGTCTTTCGATCCGAGCCAGTTGGCCGCCGACATCGCCGAACTCTACGAGCCGGCCTGCGAGGAGCATGGGCTCGATTTCAAGGCCGAGCTGGCCCCGGGCCTGAGCGTGCGCGGCGACCGCGAGTTCCTAGCCCAGGCCTTGGCCAACCTGTTGGACAACGCCGTGAAATACACCCCGCGCGGCGGCGCCATCATGCTGCGCTCGCGGCGGCGCTCATCGGGTGAGATCGAGTTCTCGATCACCGACACCGGTCCCGGCGTCTGCGAGCAGGATCGCGGCCGGATCGTGCAGCGGTTCGTGCGGCTGGAGAACAGCCGCAACCAGCCCGGCGCGGGCCTTGGCCTTTCGCTGGTGGCGGCCGTAGCTCAGGCCCATGGCGGGCGGCTGGAGCTGGACGAGGGTCCGGGCAAGGTGGGCGAATTCGGCCCGGGTTTGCGTGTGGCCCTGGTGCTGCCGAGGGCGGCCTGAGGGCGTCCGATGCTGGCCGACCGCCTCCACCCCTGCGGGCCTGTGCTGGACAAGCGCCGAGCCGCCGATCTGCTGGAAGAGCTTGGCCAGGTC
>DATCFQ010000040.1:0-4818 GCA_036509495.1 Caulobacteraceae bacterium | reverse complement strand
GGGCGAGGCGGGCAATTCCCCAGCGTCCATGGCCGACTATGTGCGGGCTTGCCGGCTGGCGGTCAACGCACGGGAGTTCCGGTTTATGGCCGGTTTACACCTCTGCCTTACAGTTGACGGCTGGGCAGCGGGGGCGGCTGCGCCAGCTGGATTCCGAGGGACCATGCCGCGCATTCTCCTGGCTGAAGACGACGATTCCTTGCGAGGCTTCCTCGCCCGCGCCCTGGAACGGGCCGGTTACGAGGTCCGATCCTGCGCCGACGGCGACGAGGCGCTCGTCGCCCTGGAAGATGGCGACTGGGACCTGCTGCTCACCGACATCGTCATGCCGGGCACCGACGGGATCGAGGTCGCCCGCCAGGCGGCCGCGCGCTTCGGGCGCCTGCGCATCATGTTCATCACCGGCTTCGCCGCGGTGGCCCTGGCCGCCGGAGACCGCGCCCCGGCCGGCGCCCGGGTGCTGTCCAAGCCCGTGCACCTGCGCGAGATCGTGGCCGAGGTGGAACGGATGATGCAGCAGGCCGCCTGAGCGCGGGCTCTCAAGAGAGGTGGAGCGAGGCTAGGTCGGAGGTGCGGACCAAGCCGGACGATGGTCCGACAACGGACGTTCCGGATTTCCGAGAAGGGTGGAAACGCCGCATTGGCTTCATGCCGGAAAGAGGACATCCCCTCGTACGGCCGTCAGCCGTGCAGAGGCCCCGACGCGGTGCGCGCCAAGAGCAAATCCAGTGCCGCGCGGTCCGTCTTGCTGAGGTCGAGGCCGTTGGCCGTCTCGAACTGCCGCCGAGCCTCGGCGTAGCGCGCGTCCAGCATCAGCGCCTGGCCCCAACGCAAGTTGTTGCGACCCCAGTTCGGCGCTCCACCATCGGCGTCGGCGAACATTCGCGCTGCGCCGGCGTAGTCCCGCTTGGCCATCAGGGCGTCGCCCCACAGCTCCAGCGGATCGGCGAATTGCGGCCCCTTCTCGTGGGCGAGCCGGAGCTTGGCGATGGCGCCGGCCGCATCGCCCCTCGCCAGCAGCGCCTGCGCCCAGTCGAGGTAGGCGAAGGGAAGGGATGGGGCCTGGCGCACGGCTTCGGAGAACCAGCGCTCGGCTTCGGGCCAGTCGTTCTGGAGGGCCGCGACACGCCCGCGCTCGCGCAGGCAGGCGTAGCAGTCGAGCGGGGTCGGCGCGATCGCCGCCTCCGCCTCGGCGAAGCGGCCGAGGCGCGCGAGGGACTCGGCCAGCCGCGGACGGAACACCGTCAGCGGCGCCATGGCGCTGGCGAACTGCTGGCCCTGGCCCAGCCCCAGCCCCCAGCCCAGCTGGACCTGGCTCGCGTGCAGCATCATGCCCTGGGCCTCTGCGAGCGCGGCGGTCCAGTCGCCCGAGGCCGCGGCGATCTCCCATCGCGCCAGCACGGGGTCGGGCCGGTCTTCCCGCGCGAGGCGGTTCGGGTTGGAGTTGTCCAGGATCTGGGACCCCGTATCCGACTGCACGTCCGTGCGGGCGAGGGCTGCGCGGGCGCCTGCGATGTCGTGCAGGCGGGCCAGCACCTCGGCGTCGAGGAGATCCTGAGGCTGGGCCTGCTTTGAGAGCGCCTGCTCCAGGGTCATGTAGTCGCCCGCCAGGAACAGGGCGATCTGGCGGCCCTGGTTCCTGAAGCGGGTCACCCCCTCGCCCTGCTGGTCGGGTGGCTGATCCGACTCCTTCAAGGGTACAAGGCTGCGCCAAGCGGCGAGCGCCGCCTCGTCGTAGCCAAAGGCGCGATCGATCTGCACCTCTGCGATCCAGGCAGCCATGAGCTTGGGGTAGGTCCGCTCACTCATCCTGGCCAGGCGGAGCGCCCGTTGCGGATCCATGTCGCCAGTCGCCCACATGGACAGAAAATGCGCGCGATCCAGGCGACTGAGCGGCCCTGCGAGACGCCGCCGGATCGCCGCGATGGCTTCCTCCCGCCGGTCGGTCCTGCCCAGGTAAATGAGCCAGTTGTAGGGATCGCTCACGGACGCGATCTGCTCGGCGAGCTGCCGCTCGAGCATCGGCAGGTCGCCGGCGGGTCCGCTCGCCTCCCAGGCCGGCGCGCCCTTCAGCTGGGCGCTTAGGCGAACGCCGCCGTCGGCCGTCTGGGTCAGGCTGCCCGAGATCTTCCGCTCGTGTCCAAACCAGTCGCGCATGGCGCGCCAGACGTCCGCGATCGAGATCCCGGTCTCGGGAATCTCCACCTTGACCTCGTGCTCGACGCTGCCGCGCAGGTCGTTGGGACGGTCAGGACTGCCGTTCAGGCGCGATATTCCGTCCAGGCGCGCCATCACATCGGCGGCGAGGACTTCGCCGGTCACGCCCTGTTGGACGAAGCCCGGTGGCGAGGAGAACGGTTCGATCACCAGGGCCCGGTCCTGGCTGGCGGTCCAGGCCATGACACCGAGGCCGACGGCGATCGCCGCTCCGCCGGCCACGCCGAAGGCCTGCAGCGCCAGCGACATCCGGTCCTTCCACCGGCGCACGCGCAGGTGGGCGAGTTGCAATTCGCGCTGCTCGTGCAGGTGCTCGGTCTGCAGCGCAAGTAGCTGCGTCTGTTGATCGAGAAATGCGTCGAACTTGGGATCCGGCTTGGCTCCGGCGCGGCCCTTGCGCACGCCGATGGTCATCGCCGCAGCCGGCGAAATCGGCCCCACGCCGACATCTGGCTCAGAGCCGCCCTCCGACTCCGGGACTTCCGCCATGACGCCGCTCCCCCCACGCCGTTATGGGACGCCAAGCATCGGGGAGCGTCAACGTTGAGATCGGGTGGGGCGGAAGGACCGCCTGAGAGCGGACGTCGCGAAGGGCCGCCAAGGGTCGAAAGCGGTCACCGCCATCATGCCCGCAAGCGGGCACCAGCCGACTCATGAGCATAGGTCCTAATCCGCCGCCTTTCCCCCGAGCGCGCGGACGCCGTCCAGCTCGGCTTCCAGCTTCGCGATAAGCCCCTGGGCGCGGGCGAAGGCCTCGGCGAGGTCGGCCCGGCGCTGCTCCTCGGCCGCGTGGCGCGCGGCCAGCGCTTCAAGGCGGGCGATCAGGGCCGCATCCTCGGGGCTCGGCTCAGCCTCCAGGCTCGGCGGCGCCGGCGAGGTTGGCCCGATGCGGACGCGGGCGAGTTGGTGGAGATGGCCCTGGGCGACCTCCGGATAGGCCTGGTTGATCGACAGCGCCTGCAGGTCCTCGTCGTCGCCGGTGCGGGAGGAGCCGCGGCGATGCCCGGCGGCGACGTGGCCGAGGTAGAGGTGCAGCAGCCCCTGGCGCGACGCCCGCAGCATGAAGTCCACGTCGTTGTAGCCGATCGGGAAGCGCGTCTCGTCCAGGCCGCCGAGATCGAGGTAGAGTTCGCGACGGATGGCCGCCAGGGCCAGGGTGTTGCCCGGAACGGCATGCACGAAGCGGCCGTAGGCGGGGTCGGGGTTCTCGCGCAACGGCGGCTGGAACGGGTCGTCCGATGGCGGCGCGAAGATGTGGCCATAGGAGCCGAGCCCGCGCCCGGGGTCCTCCAGGCGGCAGCCGACGGTGGCGATGCCGGGCTGCAGCGCCCAGGCGCCGAGCTGCTCGATCAGGGCCGGGTCCTCGAGGGTGACGTCGTTGTTGCAGATCACCAGCACCTCGCCGCCGGCCGCGCGGGCGGCGAGATTGTTCTCGGCGGAGTGGTTGAAGGGCGCATCGTAGGACAGGGCGACCACCCGTTCGGCGCCCAGCATCCGCCGCGCCCCGTCGAAGACCCGCTCTGCGTCCTCCGGCTCGGACTGGTTGTCGATCAGCACCAGCTCCAGCTCGCCCGACAATCTCTGGCCCGCCAGGGCGTGGACGCAGCGCAGGGTCAGCTCGGGCCGTCCGCGGAAGGGGATCAGCACGCTGGTCTTCGCTGCGCGTCGCTCGGGGACGAGGACACGCGGCGTCGGCAGGTCGGCGGCGGTGCGCTGCACGGTGAAGTTCGAATCGGCGAGCAGTTCGCGGCAGAGGCCCTCGTCGCGCTCGATCTCGGCGCGGGACGGGGGCGTCCAGTCACCGACGCTGCTGGTCAGGGCCTCCGGATGGCTGCGCCAGCGCAGGTTTCGGTCCGCCAGCCAGACCCAAAGCGGGTGCGGCCTGCCTTCCGCGAGGGCCAGGAGCACGCCGTCCGGCGCTTCGGCCAGGACCGGTCCGCGCACCGCCAGGCAGGAATCGCTGAGCGCGCCATGGCGTGCGGTGACGGGGTCGAATTGCGGCCGGCGCAGCAGGGTTCCGGGCGAGCCGGCCCTCGGCGCATCGGCGCAGAACCGCGGCCAGGCTGCGACATCGGCGTCCGCGATCCCCGAAACGATCCCCGCCGCAGAGGGGTGCAGCACTTCGCCTGGCATGGCGAAGAAGACCCAGCCAGCCTCGGCCGCGGCCGCCCGGATGGCTTGCACGTCCGCGCCGGCGTCAAGCATCGTTGCGGCGGGATAGGACTGCAGCCCCCAGGCCTCCTGCAATGTCTCATCGCCGCCGGCCAGCGCCAGCAGCAAGGCGGGCGGTCCTGTCTCGGCGAAGGTGACGCGCTCGCGGCGCAGCCGGTTGATCAGCCGCGGGACCAGGCGGGACGGCTCCATCCTGAGTGCGGCGCGGGCCTGGTGCTCGAAGGGCGCCCGGGCCAGCAGCGCGGTGTCCTCGGGCCGGTCGAGATAGCCGGGGCAATCGACCTCGCCGTCGGCGGCGAATACGCCGGTGCGGAACCGCCCCCCCGGCAGGGGCTCGGCCGCGCCCGCCGCCCGGATGATCACCTCGTGCGGACCGTAGCGAAGCAGCTTGGACAGATCGACGCGAAAGCCGTGGCGGCCATTGCCGGC
>DATCFQ010000039.1:0-4868 GCA_036509495.1 Caulobacteraceae bacterium | reverse complement strand
CAGGCCAACCAGTTCGCGATGGCCAAGGCGATTGCGTCCGGTGACAGCCGGCTGATGCGGAAGGCGGGGCTGGAGAGCGAGATCGCCCGGCTGCAACGCCAGCGCGCCGCCCATGTGGACGACCAGCACGCCGTCCGGCGGCAGATCCGCGACGCACGGCAGGATCAGGCGCATGCCGAGGGGCGGATCGGGGCGATCACGACCGACCTGACTCGGCGGCTACCGACCCGTGGCGAGAAGTTCACCATCGACATCGAGGGCCGGACGATCACGCAGCGCAAGACCGCCGGCGCCTCGCTGCTGACAAAAATCCGTCTCGCCGCGCGGGAACGCACCGAGCGCCGATGGACGGTCGGCCATATCGGCGGCTTCGACCTGACCTGCGACATCCGCTCCGGCCGACATGACGCGCGGCTGGAGCCGGACCTCGCGCTGGAACGGACGGATTTTTCCCAATCGATCGGCATCGACGGCGAGACGACGCCGGTCGGACTGATTGCCCGGCTGGAGCACGCCCTCGACCGGATGGAAACCGATCTCGAAGAGCATCGCCGCCGCGTCACCGACGCGAAAGCCCGGCTGGCCGGCTACGAGCCACGCCTGGGCGAGGCGTTTCCCTTGCAGGGCGAGTTGGACGGCAAGCTTTTCCAACTTGCCGGCATCGAGGCGGACCTGGCCGCGACTGAGGGCGTGGTTCTCGAAATCCATCCGGCACAGCCCAGGGTGGCGGCAGCCTGAACGGCAGCAGCCTCCGGGGAGGCTGTAGCAGTGGAACGGAAAGATTCAGACCGAGGACAGGGCGCAGCGGGTAGGATCCCAGCCGACCTATAGGAGACCACTGTGGCGCACCGATCAACGACAGCTTCGCCCAAGTCGGCCAATTAGGCAGGCCTTGCCGCTCCTGTGAGCGGACCTTCATTCACGCGGCACCTTCGTCCAGAGGCGCCAAGGGCCCCCGCAGCTTACTTTGCCTTAGCGGACCGCCTTAGGTCGGCCGCCCCGCGGAGTATGAGAGCGACGGCCCGAGCGCCATCCAGGCTTCCGTCCCAAACCTCTTCGATGGCCTTGGCAATAATCTCCTCGCCTGCGTGGCTATGCGATCTCTCGGCCTCAACTCGAATACCGGCATGAAGCAGGACGAGTTCAACTTTCCCAGAAAGCCGCTTAAATTCGCCGTTTACGATGCGGCTTATCCAGGACTGGCTCACGTTGAGCGTTGGATTCGCTTGATTTAGCGCGTCCGCCAAGCGTTGTCCCGTCAGACCGCACTCGGTCATCCATGCCCCGAGCTCCCGGCCGATCTCAGAGGGTTTCTGACGCATAAATGCGATTTCTACTAGCATAGTCGCATAATGTCAGCTAATTCGAAGCAGCCGGGCAAGGGAGATCGCGTCGGATTGGAACAGGCCCTGACCATTGACCGGCCGCTCGCATCATTTCTCCCTGAGCGGCTTGGCGCTGCGCACCGCATGGTCGCGGAGCATTGGCTTGGCCGGTCGGCGGGCGCGGCGCCGACGTCCACGAATCAGGACGCGCAGGAGCTGCCATTCCAGCGCTGGTACCGCTTCAAGGAGGCATTTGCCCCGCGTGCGGTGGTCGACGCGATCACAGCCCTGGACCAGCAGCCGGCGACCTGCACGGATCCGTTTGGGGGATCCGGGACGACCGCACTGACCTGTCAATTCCTGGGAATCCGGCCCACGACCATCGAGGTAAATCCGTTTCTTGCCGACCTGATCGAGGCGAAGCTATCACGCTACGACGTCACGGCCCTAATGGCCGACTACCGGGAGACCGTCGACCGGGCATGGGCATCACGGCCAGACCCGTCCCAGGCCATGATTGGAGCTCCGCCCACCTTTTTCGAGCCCGGCGTCAACGGACGCTGGATCTTCTCGATCGAGGTCGCATCGCAGATCCTGGCGTTTCGCCTGGCGATCGACGCGTTGCCTGATCGCAAGCATGCCCGGGTGCTCCGCGTTTTGCTTGGCTCCGTGCTCATCTCATGCAGCAACGTGGTCATCAGCGGAAAGGGCCGGCGATATCGGTCAGGCTGGTCGAAGCGGTCCGTCACCAGGGCCGATGTGGCGAGGCTGTTCGAGGGCGCCTTCATTGTGGCGGTCGAGGACATCTGCCGCTACGGTCCGCGTCCATGCGGGGACTACACCCTGCTTCGCGGTGACGCGCGGAAGATCCTGGCTGAGGCTCCCCCATCCGACTTGGCGCTGTTCTCGCCACCGTATCCGAACTCGTTCGACTACACTGACATCTACAACGTTGAGCTCTGGATGCTCGGCTACCTGCGCAACCGGGACGATAACCGCGCGCTGCGCGAATCGACCTTTCGATCGCACGTGCAGATCAAGCGTTGCTATTCGGCCACCATCAGCTCCCCGCTGCTCCGCGAGGTAGTCGAACGCCTGGGCGCCAAAAGGAGCCAGCTCTGGGATGCGGAGATCCCCGACATGGTGGCCGCCTATTTCGACGACCTCGCCACCGTGCTCTCGGGTTTGTGGCATGCCATGCGGCCGGGCGCGTCGGTGATGATGGTCGTTGGTGATAGCCGGTATGCCGACGTGTCCATCGACGTCGGGGCGATCTCCACCGAGATGGCCGCCACGCTGGGTTACCGCCTAGTGGAGCGGCGGCCGATGAGGTCCATGCGGTCCAGCGCACAGCAGGGCGGCCGCTTCGAACTCGGGGAGACCCTAATCCACCTGACCCGAGAGTAGCGTTCCGGCCTTCTGCGCGATCAGCATCGCTTTGCGATGCGCTTTCGGGCTGTTGTACATGAACAGGCGCCGGACCTGGACGTCCTGCGCTGCCGCTAAGGCGATCACCTCGGCTTGGTCGGCGTCGTCAATCCTCGCATCGAAGCAATACAGGTAGGCCATGCCGGCGCCGATGTCGGCCCTGTAGTTCACGGCCTGCAGTACGCCGTCTGTCGCGTGGTCCACCATCGCCTGTAGGGTGACCGTGGTGTAGCTCGTGCTGCTGGCGCCCGAGGGAAGGCAGGACCGCAATACCTTCAGTTCTAGCGCGCAGTGACCGACTTCGGGCACCATTACGTTGGCCGCCACCTTGATGTCTAGCCGGCCGTGGGGGGTGTAGTGCTCGGTGGAGACATACATCCCGCTGAGCTTCGAGTTCAAGAAGTAGCACAGCATGCTGCTGATGCGGAGTTCAAGCTTCTGGATCGGAACGTTCTTGCCAGCAAGGAGCCATGGCATGAGCGTGCCACTAGGCGTTTGGGTGAACTCCTGGTGGAAGCGCCACACCATTCGTTCGAGATCGATCGGCTGCATGCGGTCGACTGGACCGAACTCGATTGTTACGAGCGACGTCGGTCCCCCTAAGCCGAGCCGGCAAAGGATCAGCTCGCCGCGGTCCGGCTGGAAGACCGCGTGCAGCGACGACGCAAGTTCCATGGTCCTCAATGCGGTCCCGATCGCGGCCGGTGAGCCGCAGATCGGGTGGGCGGCCTTGGCGACCACGTTGAAATCTTCCGTGGCGATGTAAACGTTTCCGCGGACGTCGTGCGCCGGCAGCGCCTTAAAATAATCGATCGGCTCGGCGCTGAGCCGATCGATCTCCTGCCGGATCGAGCGGGACAGGACGAAAACACATGGAGAGCTACCAGCAACCGGTCCGCCTTTTTCGACGAGCCAAGCCTGGGCGTAGAAGTAAGCCGCCAGGAAAAACGCGGCTTCGGCACCCTCGTCGGACGACGGCAGCACAGGCACGCCTGCACCCGCGCCGCCCCGGACTTCGGCGACAATCCCGACGTCCACGAGCGCTTCCGCAAACGCGGGGGCCAGCCGCCGTCTACGCACTGTTCCTGGCTCCTGACTGACGGGCCCATAGGCGCTCGAGGTAGCGGAAGTAGAGGTGGACTTCGGCCCTGCGGCTGACCTGATGCCCTTCGTACCCCTTTCCGGCGATGGCCGTGGCCGCGAGTGAGGTCAGGTTCTCGGATGCCGTGCGGAAATCGATGGGAGCCTGGTCGTCTGCCTTGGCGTAGGCCACATCGCCGAGGAGGGCGGCGTCGCGTTCGTCCTCGGGCAGCTCCATCGCGGCGAAGGCCTTGACGACTTCGCGCAGAAACGAACCCTTGGCGGCGATCTCCGTCAGGCCCTTCGCGGCGTCGACGGCACCCATGCCACGCTTCGTGAGCGTATAGTCTGCGTCGAACCACCAGCCGAGTTCATCCTCCGCGCGCTGGAGATTGGCCACCCTCGCCAGGCCTTGTGCGCCCAGCCGGTCGATGTCCCACTGAACCGCGGGGAAGAAGGGCCCCCGCTTATACTTGAGGATGTAACCGTCCGGCGTCAGGATATCGTAGACCGGAGCCATGGCGTTGGCGAGGTAGACCAGCCGATGGAGCCGCCCGACCGACAGCGGGGTGACGCCGGCCCGCTCGGCCGCGTCGAGCAGCAACAGGAGCCACATCCGGGCGCTCAGGTCGGCGCACCCACCACTCACTCGCTTGGTCCGCCATCGTCTTCCGGGTTCCCATCCGGGGAAGCGGCTCCACCGCCGGGCAAAGAGGCAAGCGATGGCCTGTCTTCGACTGCTATGTCCTGGAACACCGCATCGCTGAGTTTGCGCCCGTAGTATGCGCCATGCCTGCGCAACGCCGCATTCGGTGCCGCGAGATCGAGCAAGTTGATGAGGTATTTGCGGCGGTCCTGGACCGGAACCGGGCCCTGCGAAGGCTCGGGCGCGCGCGCCGCGTCGAGGGCCAGGACATCGGTGTCCTCGGGCCTATCTTCCTGCGGGGGTGGCGGCGTGACGCCCAGGAGCGAGGGGATCATGTCCTCGTTATTCAGGTTCGTGCTGGCTATGAACACGTTGCCGAATGCGCCGCC
>DATCFQ010000038.1:0-3299 GCA_036509495.1 Caulobacteraceae bacterium | reverse complement strand
ATGGCGCGAGCTTAGCCGACGCAGTGCGCATGTCAGCAGGCACAGCGTCGAGGGCGGAACTGCTGGGTCCCGGCTCTCCGCGCTCTGCGAGCGCTCCGGCCGGGATGACGGAGGTTGGGAGGGTGATGAAAGCCGCCGTGCGTCCGGGGAGGTCTTCGATTTCAACGGGGCATCCGGATCACCGGCTTGATCGTCACCCCGGTTTCGCTGTCGTGGGCGGCCTGGTTGATGTCCTTCAGATCGTAGACCTTCACCAGCCGGTCGAACGGGAAGCGGCCCTGGCGGTGCAGCTCGATCAGGGCCGGGATGAACTGGTCGGGCACGGCGTCGCCCTCCAGGATGCCGCGCACCGTGCGCCCGCCGGTCATCAGCCAGCCGAGGTCGAGGCTCGCCAGCGCCCCCGGAGGCGCCCCGCCGACGAAGCCGCAGGCGCCGCGCACGGCCAGCACCTGCAGGGCCGAGGCGATGGCCTTGTCCGTGCCGGTGGCGTCCAGGGAGAAATCGACGCCGCGCCCGCCGGTGATGGCCATCACCTGCTCCACCACATCGCCCGAGCGGGCGTTGATCGTGTGAGTGGCGCCGAGTTCGCGGGCCAGCTCGAGGCGGCTTTCGACCAGGTCCACAGCGATGATGGCGGTGGCGCCGACGATGCGGCCGGCCATCACTGCGGCCATGCCGACGGCGCCGGTCCCGAACACCGCCAGGCTCTGGCCGACGCCGACCTTCAGGGAATTGATCACCGAGCCGGCCCCGGTCGGCAGGCCGCAGCCCAGCGGGCCCAGCAGCTCCAGCGGCGCGTCCTTGGGGACCTTGATGGCGTTGCGCTCGCTGGCCAGGGCCCATGTGGCGAAGGACGACTGGCCGAAGAAGTGGTCGTGGATCGGCCCGGCGTCGCTATGGGTCGAGGTCGAGCCGTCTTCGCGCGCCCCGCCGAAGCAAAGCGGCATGATCCGCTCGCAATAGCTCGGCTCGCCCCGCGCACAGGAGGGGCAGTGGCCGCAGAACATGAAGGTCAGCACCACGTGGTCGCCGACCGCCAGCTTCCTCACCGCCGAGCCCACGCGCTCGACCACCCCGGCGCCCTCGTGCCCCAGCACCATCGGATGGGGCATGTGCGGGGCGTCCTTGGCCATCAGGTCGGTGTGGCACATGCCCGCCGCGACCACCCGGACCAGCACCTCGTCGGGACGCGGCGGCTCGAGCTTCAGGGCCTCGATGCTGAACGGCCCTCCCGGCTCGCGGGAGACCGCGGCGGTGATGTCGATCAGGTCGTGGGCCATGCGGTGGTCTCTTCCCGTCACTTCTTGATGTTCATTTCGCCCCAGTCCTCGCTGGCGCGGGCGTTCAGATAGGCGTGGATGGCGGCTGCGTCCTCCTTCGACAGCACGTCGGCGAAGCTGGCCATGCCCTGGGCCTGGCGGGCGCCGCCGATCACGATGTCATCGAAGTGTGCGTGGGTGTCGGCCGACATCATCCGGAGGTCCTTGATGCCGCCGCGGGCCATCTGGCCGTGGCAGAGGGCGCAGTTCTTGGCGAACAGCTCCCCGCCGCGGCGGATCACCGGCTCGGGCGCGCGGGCGGGCGGCGCGGGCGGCGGCGCGGCCTGCCCGGCCGGGATCGGCGGCAGTTTGGCGCTCCCGCCCAGCTTGAAGACGAGCAGGCGCGCAGGCGAGACCTCGAGGTCGCGGAACGAGTTGGCCTGGACGTGGGCCAGCCCGCCGCCCCAGCCGGCGTTGACCGCCAGGTACTGCACCCCGTCCACCGCATAGGTGATCGGCGCCGCGACCGGCACGGTCTGGGTGTCGGTCTCCCAGAGCTTCTTGCCCGTGCGGGCGTCATAGGCGGCCAGGGTCTTGCCGATCGTGCCCTCGAAGACCACGCCCGAGGCGGTGACCAGGGTCCCGCCCGAACCGTCGCGCGAATAGGGAACGGTCCAGACCGCCCTGCCCTTCACCGGGTCCCAGGCGGTGAGCCAGGCCTTGGCATGGGCGTCGCCATAGGCCGCCTGCTCTTTCCTGAGCGCCTCGTTGCCGGCGAAGGCGGTGCCGAGGCCGCCCTGCGCCGGCGTCCAGCTCGGGGCCGCCGCCAGGCTGAAATAGGATTGCACCACCGGGAAATAGACCAGCCCCGTCTTCGGGCTGTAGGCCATCGGGTTGTAGTTGTGCGCCCCGCCGGGGCCCGGCGACAGCAGCACCGGCGTGGTCCCGTAGCGCGCCAGCGGCGTCTCCACCGGCCGGCCGGTCTTCATGTCGACCCGGGTGGCCCAGTTCATCGGCACGAAGGCGTGGGCCGAGATCAACTTCCCGGTGGCGCGGTCGAGCACATAGAAGAAGCCGTTCTTGGGCGCCTGCATCAGCACGTGGCGCAGCCGGCCGCCGATCTTGAGGTCGGCCAGCACCATCGGCTGGGTGGCGGTGGAATCGAACTGCTCGCCGGGCGTCTCCTGGTAGTGCCAGACGTACCGGCCGGTGTCGGCGCGCACCGCCACGATCGAGGCCAGGAACAAGTTGTCGCCGCCGCCGGGGCTGCGGAACTTGTGCACCCAGGGCGAGCCGTTGCCGACGCCGATGTAGATCAGCTTCAGCTTCGGATCATAGGCGATGGAGTCCCAGGCGGTGCCGCCACCGCCGTACTTCCACCACTCGCCGGTCCAGGTCCTGGCGGCCATGGCCATGGCGCTGTCGGAGGCGGCGTGGTCGGGGCCCTTCGAGGGATCGCCGGGCACGGTATAGAAGCGCCAGAGCTTCTTGCGGGTCTGGGCGTCATAGGCGGTGACGAAGCCGCGCACGCCCAGTTCGGCGCCGCCATTGCCGATCAGCACCTTGCCGTCGAACACCCGTGGGGCGCCGGTGATCGTGTAGGGCCATGGCGGCTCGCCCGCGAAGGTGTCCACACTCCAGACCGGCTGGCCCGAGCGCGCGTCCAGCGCGATCAGCCGCCCGTCGAGGGTGGCGATCAGCACCTTGCCCTTCCACACCGACAGGCCGCGGCTGACGATGTCGCAGCAGGCCTTGCGGCCGAACTCCGGCGGGACCTTGGGATCGTAGCTCCACAGCACCTTGCCGGTGCGCGCGTCATAGGCGGTGGTGAGGTTCCAGGCGGAGGTGTTGTAGAGCACCCCGTCCACCTCGATCGGCGAGGCCTCGACCCCGCGATAGGTGTTGAGGTCCGCATACCAGGCGAGCCCCAGGCGGCTGACGTTGGAGCCATTGATCCCGGTCAGCGGGCTGAACCGCTGCTCGTCATAGTCGCGCCCGACGGCCATCCAGTTCTGCGGCTCGCGGTCGGCGGCCCGGATA
>DATCFQ010000037.1:0-5175 GCA_036509495.1 Caulobacteraceae bacterium | reverse complement strand
GTTCCTCGTGGTGCCGCCGAGCAGCTTTGCGATCTGGCCGGCGCTGAGTCCGTCGAGCCAGAGCTTCTGAAGGATTGCGACGCGCTTCGGCGTCCAGCCGTGCGAGGAGGGCTTGTCCTTCGCGGGGGTCCTCCTCGCCATTTCACACCAGACTCCCGCGCCTGGTGTAGATAGCTCCATCGAACCGCTGCAGGTGGTGGCGGGCGAACAGCCGAAGCCCGACCTTCCACACCCCGCAAGCGTCGGCGGCGTCCTCGCGGCCGTCCGCGTCGTGCTCAGGGAGCTCGATGCCGAGGGCGAGCGCCATCTCGACCATCATGTCCTTGGAGGCGTGGCGCCCCGCGAATTCCATCTTGGCCGAGCCGGGCTCGACCATCTTGCAGACCTTCCCCAGCTTCCGGCCGATGGTCTGGAGCAGGCAGGAGAGCCCCATCAGGCGCTCGACCTTGAACCGATCGTCAGCATAGGGCCGGTCATCGGTTGCCCGCATGAACAGCAGCGGCCGCTCGGAGATCCAGTGCGTCGCCTGGGGGTAGCGCTTGGAGACGTCCATCACCCGGGCGCTGAACTCGCAGCCCATGTCCCCGATCTCATCGGGCGTGACCCGGCCCAGGCGGAAGCCGCCGGCGACGGGGGTGCTTTCCCCGCCGCCAGCGCACCAGCCGTTCCGGGCCGTGCCAAGGTCCCACCCGATGAGAAAGGGATCGCTCAATTGAGCAGCGGGTCCTTGGGGTTATGGCCAGGCTCGCCCTCTTTCGGCTCGTCTGCCGCCTTGGTCTCCTTGGCGCCGGCCTTCGCACCGCCGGCGGCGGCCTTCCCCTCGTCGCCCTGCACGCCGCCGGTGAGGCGCTCGCGCTCGGCTCCGCTGGGCGGCCGGTCAGGGCTGTGGCCCTGCTCGGACTGCGACCAAGACAGACGCTCGGCGCCGGCGGCGTGCCGCTTCAGCCAGGTCTGCAGGAAGGCGGGCGGCAGCTCCGGAGGGGCCTTGGCCATCAGACCGCGCAGGCCGCGATTGTAGCCGTCCTGGCCCCAGAAGTGCTCGTCCTTCTCCTCCTGCGGAGCGTCGTGGAACATGTCGAGCTGCTCCTCGGCATTGCCGAAGGGCAGGTTCATGGTCCGGGCGACGAACGCCTCTTCCTCGGCGACCTTCGCCAGCTGGCGCCGGTTGCTCTGGCGCTCGCGCTTCAGGGCCCGATCGAGGATCTCGAGAGTCCAGGTGGCGCCGGCCGCGGCGTTGCGGCGGGTGGTCTGGATCTTCTGGAGCGCCTTGACCGGCACCATCGCCGCGTCGATCTGCGCCTGGATGGTGCGCAGCTGATCCATGTGGAAGATCAGGCTGGCCTCGCGGGCGTCGGCGTTGTGGCCGGCCCCAGGCCCGGCGTCGTTCTCTTGGCCCGGTCCCGGGCCCGTCCCTGCTTCAGGCATGTTCGTCCTCGCTGATGATGAGATCGAGCTCGGCCATCAGCCGGTCGATCGTGCTGAGCTTCGGCGCACCGCCCTTCACCAGCCTTGCCCAAGTGGACCGCGCGACCTGTGCGCGGGCCACGAGCTCGGGCAGCGGGACGCCATGTCGAAAGGCGCGATCGCTGATCAAGCAGACGAGCGGGTGTGGGCGGAGACGAGTCGGCACGAGGGCAGGCTGAATCTGTTTGCGCCAGAACGCAACGCCTGTTTGACGCACGCTCAATCTGTGCTGTCATCGGCTCCGGTCGAGGAGGGCCACGCCATGAGGATCGAGAAGTTCGGCCACTGCCGAGGCGGTGAGCTGGTGTGGGCTTTCTACGAGGAGACCGGAGAGATCGCCGTCCGCGTCGTCTGGAACGACGGCACGCCCGAGGCGACGCTAACGGTCTGCCCGCCGCTGGGCACGCGCCTCGCCGGTCCGCATGAAATCTGGGTCAAGAGCTGGAGCGAGAACCAAGGCGCCGGCCTGGCGGTGATCCGGGACGGCATCGCCGACGCGACCGAGGTCCACTGCCAGTGCGGCTACAGCGTCGCGGGGCTCTATCAGCTCACGCCGGAGGCCGTCGCCGAGATGCAAGACGCCTTCAGGCGCGACCCCGACATGGCCACGGCGCAAGAGCAGGCCAGGCACAAAGCGGAGGCGCGTCATGGCCTATCGTCCTGAGTGGGACGCCCCCGTCGAGGACGGGGTCTATCTGGGCTGGCCGGCAGAGAAGTACTTCCGCCAGGAGACCCGGGGCTCGAGCGACTGGATCAAGATCTTCCGCCAGCTCGAGGGCTGGTGGTGGGCGAGCCGCTACAACCCCGACTGGAAGCGCACCGAGACCGACGAGCAGAACTACGGCTCGGCCTTGCATGCTATCATCTTGGAGGGCCTGCGGGCCTACGCCGCCAGGTACGCGATCGAGCCGAGCAAGCACAATTACCGCGGCCTGGTGACGACGATCGAGGAGATGAAGGCGGCGATCGACCAGGCCGGCCGAAGCATCGACGGCACGTCGAAGTGGAAGGCGCCGGACTGGGCCGTGGCCATGGCCAGCGCGCTCCCAGACGTGCCCTGCTGGTACAACATCCTCGAGGACTTCCGCGCCCACATCGGCACGCGCCCGGTGGTGAGCGACGTCGAGGACCGGATGCTCCGGCTGATGCACCGCATCGCCACCGATCCGAACCGGCCCGACAACGTCGCCATCCGCAAGCTGCTGCAGGACACCGAGGATCACCCGGCGCTGGCGGAGGTGACGATCTTCGCCACGATCGACGGGATCCGCCGGCGGTGGCGCATCGACCGGATGTACCCCGGCATCGACATGGACCTGAAGTCGCTCGGCAACTGGCGCGGGCGGCCGCTCAAGTTCGAGGTGGGCCAGGTGCTCGCCCAGAACTGCTGGGACATCCAGCGCGCCGACTACTGGATCGGCCGCCACGAGGCGTATCGGCTGATCCGCGAAGGTCAGCTGTTCGGCGGCACGCTCGAGCAGCGGGCCTACATCAAGGAGATCGTCGAGACCGAGCCGACCTGGGACTGGGTGTGGCTGGTCTACCAGAAGCCCGAGCTCTCCGGCCGGGCGCCGGTGATCTTTCCGCTCTGGGACAAGAGCTGGAGTCGGGACGGCCAGCAGCCGGGCGACCTGCGCCTCTACGGCGACCGCAAGCTCCGCAAGGCGATCTCGTTCTACCAGGACGCTGTCGCCAAGTGGGGACTCGAGGAGCCGTGGGCCAAGGTCGAGGATCTGCACTTCACCGAGCCGGCCAAGGACGTGCCCAGCATCGTGCTGCCTCATTGGGTCCAGGAGGACGAGCCGTCCGAGGAAGCGGCCTATGCCACCAGCTGAAGAATGGCGGGTGTGCCCAGATTACGAAGCCTACGAGGTCTCCTCGCTAGGCCGGGTGCGCAGGCGATGGGGGCGGGCCGAAACCATCGCTCAGAAGCTCGAGCCGACCGGATATTTCTCGGTTCACCTCTGCATGCACGGCGTCCGCTGCACCAGGTTCGTGCATCGGCTGGTCTGCCGGGCGTGGCACGGCCCACCGCCGACGCCCGAGCACCAGAGCGACCACTTCCCGGACAAGACCACCACCAACAACGTGCCCGAGAATCTCCGCTGGGCGACCCGCGCCGAAAACCTCTCGACCAGGGTTCTCCCATGCGGGGAAAACCATTGGCGGGCGCGACGCCGGGCCTACGCTACCAGCTGAGGAGACCCACCATGAAACTGGACCGCAATCTGAACAGTGACGGAGGCGGCAAATACGCCCTGGTGCTGATGCGGCGCGTGCGGGAGATCGAGGCCGCGGCCGAAGGGCCGAACGCTCGGGGCTCCGACGTGAGCCGCGCTGCCATCGTTCGTCACGCGCTAGAGGTCCTGCAGGGCGCCGGGATCCTGGATGACGGGGCCGCTGGCTCCGAGCGAGAGTTCTTCGTCATACGCCTGAGGGACCGCTACGCCGGCGTGGCCCTGCATGCCTATCGAGTGGAGGTCCAGTTCCGCGACCCGGAATATGGCGAGGACATCCTCGACATGGAGAAACGCTCCGGCGAGCTCTCGCCCTACTGCAAAACCCCAGACTGAGAGGACGCGACGATGCCCGAACCGACCGAAGAGACCACAGCCAAACACAGAGCCGCGGTCGCCGCCATGAAGGGGGCGAAGACCGCCATGGACGCGGTGCTCGAACGCAACGCCGCTCTCGAGCGAGCCCTCGCCAGCGCGCGGGACGCCCTGATCGACGCCAAGCGGTACATCGCGCGGGACGTCTACCTCTACAGGTCGGGCGGCAACGAGCAGCAGTCCGTCCACCAGCTCATCGACGCCCACGTGGCTCAGCTCCAAAAGGTGCTCGGTTGAGCGACGAGGCTGGCATCGGCCACAACAAGGGCCCGGAGGGGGATGCGTTCGCGATCGCCCTCGAGGAGCGCAACCAGGATCTATGGCGCCGCCTCGGCGACCTGGAGAAGCGCCGCCTCAGGATGCCGAAGGAGCCGGCTACCGAGGAGGAGGCCGCCACCGTCACGACCTACACCGCTGACGCCAAGGCGCTGGCTCGGGACTTCGAGACCAGGCGGGTCGAGGTCAAGCAGCCCTATCTGCAGCGCGGCCAGTTGATCGACGACATGTTCAACGGCCAGAAGCGGAACCTGCTCGCCCGGGCCGAAGAGGCTGAGCGCCGCAATGGCCCCTATCTGCGCGCCAAGCGGGAGGCCGAGGAAGCTCGGCGCCCGGAAGAGGCCAGGATTGCCCGCGTGCGGGAGGAAGAGGCCGAGCGCCGCGCCGAGGCGGCTCGCCAGACCGAGCGCGACGCGGCCACGGCCAGGGAAACCGCCGAGCGGGAGGCTCGAGCCGCCGAGCAGCAGCGGCTCCGCGATGAGGAGACGGCCCGGCAACAGGCGGTCGCTGAGGCGCAACAGAAGGCCGGGGCGACGCAACGGCCGGTCGGGATCGACCTCGAGGCGGCCGGCGCCGGTGCCACCGCAGCGGCCGACAACGAGGCCCGGATGCGGGAGGCCCACCAGGCGGAGGACAAGGCCCGCCGCGCCCGCGAGGCCGCCGAGGAGGAAAGCCGCAAAGCTGGCGTCCAGGCGGGCCGCGCGGAGCGGAAGGCCGACCAGGTGGACAACCTCGGCAAGGTCAGCGCCGGCGGGGCCAACCAGCGGGCCAGCATGGTCTGGGTCGGCAAGGTCGACTCCTTCCCGAAGGTGCTGCAGTCGCT
>DATCFQ010000036.1:0-2976 GCA_036509495.1 Caulobacteraceae bacterium | reverse complement strand
CCGCGCTTGTCGATATCGGTGCGGGCGAGCAGGCCCAGCATTTCCAGAAGCGCCGGGCCGCCCGAAGGCGAGGGCGGCACGCAGACGACATAGATCCGGTAGGGGCGGCAGAGGGCGGGGTCGGCCTTGGCGTGATAGGCCTTGAGGTCGGCCAGGGTCAGCACCGCGCCCGGGTCGCGGTCCACGCGGGCGACGATGTCGGCGGCGATCGGGCCTTCCAGCAGGGTGCGCGGGCCGGAGGCGGCCAGGGCCCGCAGCGTCCTGGCGTAGGCAGGGTTCTTCAGGATGTCGCCGGCCTGCACCTTGGTCCCATCGGCCTTGGTGAAATAGGCGCGGATGTCGGGAGCGCTGGTCTGCGGCAGCGGGAACGAGGATTCGGCCGCCAGCCGCGGGCTGACCGGGAAGCCTTCGGCGGCCAGGGCCTCGGCGCCGCCGAACAGATCGCTCCAGGGCAGCTTGCCGTGCTGCTGGTGGGCCAGGCCCAGCATGGCGATGGCGCCGGGCGGCCCGGTCGACCTGCCGCCGAGGATAGCGTCGAAAAACGGCATGGGCCGGCCGTCAGGCTGCAGGAAGAAGCTGGGCGTCGCCGCCGCGGGCGCGGCCTCGCGGCCGTCGTAGGCGGTCAGGCGATGGGTGGTTCCGTCGAAATAGAGCAGGAAGGCCCCGCCCCCGAGGCCGGAGCTCTGCGGCTCGACCAGGCCCAGCACCGCCTGCACGGCCACCGCCGCGTCGACGGCGTTTCCGCCGCGCTCCAGCACCTTGCGCCCGGCCTCGGCGGCCAGCGGATTGGCCGCCACCACCATGCCGTGGGCGTAGACGCCGGCGGTGGCTCGATGCTGGGGCTTGGGGCCGGCGTCAGCCACCGCCGCCGCCGCGAAGGCGACGCCGGCGACGAGGATCAGGCCGATGAGGGAGCACCGCATGTCCATTTCTTAGCCCAATGCGGCGCTCAGGCCAGAGCGTATTCAACCGCCACGAGGCAGAGGCCCTCGGACGGCGCCACCGGGCCGCAGGCCTTGCGGTCCTTCGCCTCCAGGGCCGCCTCGAGGTCTTGGGCGGTCCAGCGCCCGGCCCCGACCTCGGCCAGGGAGCCGGTCATCGAGCGCACCTGCCGGTGCAGGAACGAGCGCGAGGCGAACCTCAGCCTGATCTCCTCGCCCTCGCGCCAGACGCTGGCCTCGTCGAGCGTCTTGAGCGGCGACTTGGCCTGGCAGGCGGTGTCGCGGAAGGTGGTGAAGTCGTGGTGGCCGACCAGGGCCTGGGCGGCCGCGTGCATGGCCCCCGCGTCCAGCGGCTTCTTCACATGCCAGACCCGGCCGCGCTCCAGCGCCGGGGGCGCCCGGCGGTTGAGGATGCGGAAGAGATAGACGCGGCCCATGGCCGAGAAGCGGGCATGGAAATCCTCCGCCGCCAGGGCGGCGTCCAGCACCGCGATCGGCTCGGCCGCGAGGTGGGCGTTCAGGGCGTTGCCGACCGTCGCCGCGGGCCAGTCGCGCTCCAGATCGAAGTGGACCACCTGGCCGGTGGCGTGGACCCCGGTGTCGGTGCGGCCGGCGGCGCCGATCACCACACGCTCGCCGCTGAAGGCCTCGATCGCCCGCTCCAGCGAAGCCTGCACCGAAGGCTGGCCCGCCTGGACCTGGAAGCCGCGATAGGGCGTCCCGTCGTATTCGACCGTCAGGCGATAGCGCGGCATCAGGCGAGCCGGGTTGCGCGAGGCACGGGAAATCCGCGCACGAAGGTCGCCGCGTCCTGCACGCCCTTGCCCTCGCGCTGGATCTGCATCAGCCGCACCGCGCCCTCGCCGCAGGCGATCATCAGCTCGTCGTCGAGCGCCTCGCCGGGCGCGCCCCAGCCGGCGTCGAGCCGCGACAGCAGCGCCTTGACCCGCACGGGGGCCCGGTCCTGGTCACGGGACGGAGCCATGAACCAGGCGCCGGGAAAGGGCGACAGGCCGCGGATGTGCCGGTCGACCTCGGCGGCGGGTCGGCTCCAGTCGATGTGGGCTTCGGCCGGGCTGATCTTCCTGGCGTAGGTCACGCCATCCTCGACCTGGGGGGTTTCTTGCGCCCCCCCCCGCTCTAGAGCGGCCAGCGCTCGCGGCAGCAGCGTCGCCCCGACGGTCGCCAGCCGTTCGGCCAGGCTGGCGGCGGTGTCGGATGCGGTGATCGGCACGGTCTCGGAAAGCAGGATCGGACCCTCGTCGAGGCCCAGGGTCATGCGCATGACCTCCACGCCCGTGGCCGCGTCGCCGGCCATGATCGCCCGCTGGATCGGCGCGGCGCCTCGCCAGCGGGGCAGGAGCGAGGCGTGCAGGTTGAAGGCGCCGAGCCCTGGGGCCTCCAGCACCTCGAGCGGCAGGATCTGGCCGTAGGCGACGACGATCGCCGCATCGAGGCCCAACTCCTGAAAGGCCGCGATCTCTGCCTCATCTCGCATCGATGCGGGGGTGCGGACGGCAAGGCCGAGCCGCTCGGCGAAGGCTTGCACCGGCGAGGGCCGCACCTGTTGGCCCCGGCCGCGCGGCGCCGGCGGCTGGGCATAGACGGCCGTGATCTCGTGGCCCGAGGCGACGAGCTCGGCGAGCGATTTGACCGCAAAATCAGGAGTGCCGAGAAAGGCCAGGCGCATGGCTGGGGTTTAGCCGCGCCTTCCGGGCCGCGCCAGCGGCCCCGTTTCACCACGAAGGACACGAAGAACACGAAGAACTACGGGCTGACAGCGGGCAATCCGGGGTCCGACAGATGGATTTCGAGCGCTTCGCGCGCTTGAACCCTTCGTGACCTTCGTGCCCTTCGTGGTGAATCCTTATCTCCGAGCGCGCGACGTTGACGCGTACCGGCGGCGGGCGCATTGGGCGCCGGGCAGGGCTCACCAGAGGCAGGGCGCATATGGCGGACTACGACGTCGTCATCATCGGCGGGGGACCGGGGGGCTACAACGCTGCAATCCGCGCCGGTCAGCTTGGGCTGAAAG
>DATCFQ010000035.1:0-3132 GCA_036509495.1 Caulobacteraceae bacterium | reverse complement strand
CACCTATGTGACGCCCTACGATCCGGTGGTGATCCGCGAGGCGCTGCTGCGCGAAAAGTACCGCGGCGGCCAGGCCTATTTCGTCGCTCCGCGCATCTCCGACCTGCCCGAACTGGAGAAGTTCCTGCGCGAGCAGGTGCCCGAAGTGAAGATCGCCGTCGGCCACGGCCAGCTGTCGCCATCCCAGCTCGAAGACGTCATGGGCGCCTTCTACGACGGCCAGTTCGACGTGCTGCTTTCCACCTCGATCGTGGAGTCGGGCCTGGACGTGCCCACCGCCAACACCCTCATCGTGCACCGGGCCGACATGTTCGGCCTGGCCCAGCTCTATCAGCTGCGCGGCCGCGTCGGCCGCTCCAAGGCGCGCGCCTATGCCTATCTGACCACGCCGTTCGAGAAGCCGCTCACCCAGTCGGCCGAGAAGCGGCTGAAGGTGATGCAGGCCCTGGACAGCCTGGGCGCGGGCTTCCAGCTCGCCTCCCACGACCTCGACATCCGCGGCGGCGGCCATCTGCTCGGCGAAGAACAGTCGGGCCACATTCGCGAGGTGGGGGTCGAACTCTACCAGCAGATGCTCGAGGACGCCGTGGCCGAGATGAAGGCCGGCGGCTCGGAAGTCGCCGATGCGCGCGCCTGGTCGCCGCAGATCAACACCGGCGCCGCGGTGCTGATTCCCGAGGCCTATGTGGCCGACCTCAATGTGCGCCTGGCGCTCTATCGCCGGCTGTCGGAGGCCGAGCGGCCGGAAGACCGCGAGGGTCTGGCCGCCGAACTGATCGACCGCTTCGGCCCCTTGCCCGAGGAGGCCGACCAGTTGCTCAAGGTGGTGGCCATCAAGGGGCTCTGCCGCCAGGCCAATGTCTCCAAAATCGACGTCGGGCCCAAGGGCGCCGTGGTCGCCTTCCGCGAGGACCGGTTCGACAATCCGGGCGGCCTGGTCGCCTACATCCAGAAGAACCCGGCGTTCTGGCGGCTGCGTCCCGATCAGAAGGTGGTGATCAAGGGCGAATGGGAAACCTCCGACCAGCGCCTCGCGGCCGCCGAGCGCATCCTCAGCGAACTGGCGAAACTGGCGACGGCGGCTTAGCCAACCCCATTGCCGCTCATCCCCGCGAGAGCGGGGACGAGCGGGGTTTTGGGATTTCTAGGCGTGCAGCTGCCTCCTGTAGAGCTTGAGCATCTCGGCCCAGGCCCGCTCGGCGCCTTCCTTGTTGTAGACGGCGCCGTCGGCCACGCACCAGCCGTGGTTGCAGCCGTCATAGACCACGACCGTCGCAGGCACATGCGCGGCGTCGAACGCCGCCTTGAGCTTGGTCTTGGCGTCCGGCTGACGCATGTCGTCGTTGGCGGCGACCGCGCAATAGAACGACGCCTTGAACTTGGGGGCCAGCAGGTGCGGGCTGTCCGGCGTGTCGGTCACCAGGTTGCCGCCGTGGCAGGTGACCGCGGCGCTGATACGGTCGGCCCGGGCCGCCGCCGTGCGGAAGACGAGGGGCCCGCCCATGCAGTAGCCGACCACCCCGGCCTTGGTCTTCTTGTTGGTGGCGTGATGGCCATCCAGGAAGTCGATGTAGGCCACGGCGTCGCGGTTGCTCCCTTCGACGGTCAGAGCGGCCAGCAGGGCGCCCACCTTGGCGCGGCCGTCGGCCGTCGAGAAGTCGGGCTTCTCGGTCGGCTGGGGCGCGTGGCCGATGCGGTAGAAGGGATTGGGCGTCAGCACTGTGTAGCCCGACGCAGCCAGACGGCGGCCCATGTCGCGGAAGACGGGACGCAGGCCGAAGATGTCGGTCCACACCAGCACCGCCGGGCTCTTCTTGCCCTTGGGATAGTGCAGGACGGCGTCGGCGACGCCATCCGGCGTCTTCACGTTCACATCCTCTTCGACCACCTCGTCGGCGGCCTCGGCCGTGCCGGCGACGGCGAGGCCCGCGGCGACGGACAGGGCGGCGAAGCCCCGGCGGGAAATGTCGTTGGACTCTTCGGTGCGATCCCGGTCGATGACATCAGTCATGGACGCTCCCTCCTGATTTCTGGCCCTGCCGCGATTATCCGCCTCAGTGGCGGCGCCGTCACCTGTTTCGTGCCCCTACGGGTTGGCGCTGGCCCTGGCTGCGCGCGCCTCGCGGAGAAGACGATTGGCGCGCAGGGCCATTTCCAGCCGCTGCACGCCGAACAGCCCGATGGCGAAGGCCATGAAGGCTCCGGTGATCACGGTGACCGACAGGTGCAGCGCGGAGGCTTCGCCCATGGCCACGCCGCGTAAGGCCATGCGGATCGCGATGAGCGCCACGATGAAGATCATCGCCGCGGGCGAGGCCTTGGTGTTCAGGGCGTGGGTCTCGGGATCGACCGAGATGTGCATCATCTTGCCCCGCCACCAGCCGAGCGCCCCGCCGATGACCAGGGCGATCGCCAGCCAGGCCCAGGCGATCCCCTGCGGCGGCTGGGGGATCAGGGAGAGTACGGTCAGGACGGTGAGGATGGCCGGGGTCACCCACAGCCACTCGACCTTCAAAGGCCGCGTCTGGTTCATCCGGCGCAGCCGCAAGCCCATCACCACCACCAGGACGATGATGCCGATCAGATATGGCAGTGCCGTGTGCAGGTCTGGCTGAGACATTGTCGCTCCCCCCCGAGGCGTGTCAGGCGTCGGCGGGCGCCAGCGCCTTGTCGATCGCCTGCACCAGCTGCTCGGGCGGATAGGCGCCCGAGACGGCCACCTTGTCGGCGAAGATCATGAACGGCACGCCCTGGATGCCGGACTGCATGGCGGTCTGGCAGGCGCGGGTGACGAACTCCTTGCCCGAGCCCTCGGCGAAGCGGCGAGCCAGGGCCTCCCGGTCCATCCCATGCGCCGCGCCGATCTCGGTCAGCACCGCGTGGTCGCCGATGTCTTTCAGCTCGGTCCAATAGGCGTGCATCACCGCCTCGGCGACCTCGGCGGCCTTGCCGTCGGCGGCCGCCCAGACGATCAGTCGGTGGGCTGCGTTGGTGTTAGGGCTTTTCTCGATCTCGCCCGGCTTGATCTCGAGCCCGACCGCGGCGGCCTGCTGCTGCAGATTGTCGAGCATCCCGGCGTGACGCTCGGGATCGTCGCCGAACTTGGCGGCCATCAGCGCCTTGCGGTCGACG
>DATCFQ010000034.1:0-11738 GCA_036509495.1 Caulobacteraceae bacterium | reverse complement strand
CCGCCACTCGGGGAAGGTGTTGGTCGAATAGCGCTGGTGGAAGATCGCCACCGCCGCGGCGAAGCGCTCGTCGGTCAGGTCGGGATAGAACTCGTCGATGTGTTCGGCGAGGAACATGCCCTTGTAGATCAGCGACTTGGCCGAGAACGAGCAGATGTAGAAGGCGGCGATGGCGGCCTGGGCGACGCGCTTCTCGATGCGTTTCCTGCACAGGAACAAGAGCCGCTCCAGCGCCTCGCCGTCCATGCCCGGCGGGCAGGCCAGCATGATCTGCTCGATCTCGGGGCGGGTGGCGATGGCCTTCTCGCCGATCACCGAAGTGTTCACCGGCACCTGGCGCCAGCCGTAGATATAGAAGCCGAAGCGCAGCACTTCGGACTCCACGATGGTCCGGCACATCTCCTGGGCGCCGAGGTCGGTGCGCGGCAGGAAGATCTGGCCGACCGCGATGGGGCCCTTGCGCAGCTTGTGGCCGGTGCGCTGCACCTGATCGGCGAAGAAGTCCTGGGGCACCGACACCAGGACGCCGGCCCCGTCGCCGGTCTTGCCGTCGGCGTCCACCGCCCCCCGGTGCCAGACGGCCTTCAGGGCGCGGATGGCGAGTTCGACCACCTCGCGGCGCGGCTTGCCGTCGATGGCGCAGACCAGCCCGACGCCGCAAGCGTCATGCTCCGAGGACGGATCATAGGCGTGCCCGGCGATCAGCTTGGCGCGTTCGCGCTCGTAGCGGACCAGATCGAAACCATCGGCCATGGCGAACTCCTATTCGGCCGCGGCCAGGGCCGGGACCTCGGCCTTGGCTTGCAGGTAAGCGTCTATGGCTTCGGCCGCGTCGCGGCCGTCGCGCAGGGCCCAGACCACCAGCGAGGCGCCGCGGGAGATGTCGCCGGCGGCGAACACCCCGTCGAGGTTGGTCATCTGGGTGCGGAAATCGATCTTGACCGTGCCCCACCGGGAGACCTTCAGCTCCGGCGCCCCGAACAGGGTCGGCAGGTCTTCCGGGTCGAAGCCCAGGGCCTTGATCACCAGCTGGGCGGGCACGTCGAAATCGGCGCCCGGCACTTCCTCCGGCGCCTGGCGGCCCGAGGAGTCCGGCGAGCCCAGCCGCATGCGGATGGCCTTCACCCCGGTCACGCCCGAGGCGTCGCCGAGGACCGCCCGCGGCGCGGCCAGCCATTCGAACACCACGCCTTCCTCTTCGGCGTGGGCCACCTCGCGCATGGAGCCCGGCATGTTGGTGCGGTCGCGGCGATAGAGGCAGGTCACCGACCTGGCCCCCTGGCGCGCGGCGGTGCGGACGCAGTCCATGGCCGTGTCGCCGCCGCCGACCACCACGACGTCCTTGCCGGCGGCATTGAGGTCGCCGGTCTCGAACGCCTCGACCTGGTCGCCCAGGCCCTTGCGGTTGGAGGCGATCAGATAGTCGAGGGCGGCGACCACGCCCTTGGAGCCGACGCCGGGCGCGGCCAGTTCGCGCGCCTTGTAGACGCCGGTGGCGATCAGCAGCGCGTCGTGGCTGGCTCTGAGCTCTTCGAGGCTGGCGTCGCGGCCGACCTCGAACCCGTGCCGCAGGCGCACGCCGCCATCCTCGAGGCGCCGGGTGCGCCGCTGGACGACCTCCTTCTCGAGCTTGAAGCTGGGGATGCCGTAGATCAACAGGCCGCCGGCCCGGTCGTGCCGGTCGTAGACGGTGACCTGGTAGCCCTTGCTGCGCAGAAGGTCGGCCGCGCCGAGACCCGCCGGTCCCGCGCCGATGATCCCGATGGACTGATTGATCTCACGCGCCGGCTTCAAGGGCGCCACCCAGCCTTCTTCCCAGGCCTTGTCGGTCAGGTATTTCTCGACTGATCCGATGGTGACCGTGCCATGGCCCGACTGCTCGATGACGCAGTTGCCTTCGCAGAGCCGGTCCTGCGGACAGATGCGGCCGCAGACCTCCGGCATGGCGCTGGTGGCCTGGGAGAGGTCATAGGCTTCGCGCAGCCGGCCTTCGGCCGTCATCCTCAGCCAGTCGGGGATGTTGTTGTGCAGCGGGCAGTGGGTCTGACAGAAGGGCACGCCGCATTGCGAACAGCGCGAGGCCTGCTCGGCGGCCTTGGCCTCGATGAAGTCCGCATAGATCTCGTGGAAGTCCTGCGCGCGGCTTTCGACGCCGCGCTTGGGCGGCATGCCGCGTTCGACCGTCACGAATTTGAGCATGCGCTCGGCCATTGGCCTGCGGTCCTTCCAACGCCTGATTTCCGGAACAGGTCGGGACATACACCGCTTGGCGGACGCCGGAAACATGACGGTCTCCTTGGTGGACTATAAAATCGTGTTCACGGCGAAATGTCGCGCGGATCAGGTCATGTCTACGCCATATCGTCTACTTTCTGGATGAACTTGGAATTTACCACGAAGCCGGAAACCAGGACCGGCCAGGGGAGAAGCGTCCATGCATGATTGGCTGATGGCGGTGGTGCTCGGCGTCGTCGAGGGCCTGACCGAGTTCATCCCGGTCTCCTCGACCGGACATCTGCTTCTGGCCAGCCAGCTGCTGGGCCTCAACGAGCCCTTCTGGGGCACCTTCAATGTGCTGATCCAGCTGGGCGCCATACTGGCGGTGGTGGTCCTCTATTTCGCCCGGCTGTGGAAGGTGCTGGTCACCCTGCCGAGCGACCCGCACTCGCGCCGCTTCGCGCTCAGCGTCATCGTGGCCGTGATTCCGGCGATGGTGCTGGGCCTGGGCCTGCACCACTTCATCAAGACCGTGCTGTTCGAGAGCCCGCGGCTGATCTGCTGGGCGCTGATCGCCGGCGGGGTGGTGCTCTGGGCGCTGGACCGCTTCGAGCCCAAGCCCCGGCACACCGACGCCATGCGCTACCCTTTGTGGACGTCCTTGGGCATCGGCCTGTTCCAATGCCTGGCGATGGTCCCCGGCGTCTCGCGCTCGGGCGCGACCATCACCGGCGCCCTCCTGATGGGCGGCGACAAGCGCTCGGCGGCGGAGTTCTCCTTCTTCCTGGCCATCCCGACCATGGTCGGCGCCTTCGCCGTGGATTTCTGGGAGAACCGCAAGACCCTGGACATGCACCACGGCGGCCTCATCGCCGTGGGCTTCGTGGTCTCCTTCCTGGTCGGGCTGGTGGTGGTGCGCGGCCTGCTCGGCTTCGTGCAGAAGCGCGGCTACTGGCCCTTCGCCGTCTGGCGGATCGCCGTCGGGACGCTGGGGCTGATCTTCCTGGTGGGCCACGCCTGACCCAGCGATCAGATATCGAAGCGTCTCACCATCGAGCTGTAAAAGTCCTTCGCCAATCGCCTGCCGTCGTCCGCCGCAGGCATCCCGGCAGACGACGACGTCCGCCGCGCCATCTCGAATTCTGCGTCGATGAAGCCAGCGATAGCGGGCGAAAGCAGCGAAACGCCGAGTTCATGGGTTATGGCCTTCCGCTCCATGAGGTCCTCGATCTCCGCGCGCAGGGCCACAGGCGGCTCGCATTCGGCCATCAAGGTGGGGAAGTGCATTGGCGCGAAAGGAGCGGCCGAGTTCAGCCTCATCCACCTCAGTGTCGCTGCCGGCCTCAAGGCGTAGAAGATCTTTTTCTGCGCCACCGTCCGGCCATCGCCGAAATGCACCCGCCGCTGGCGCTCCCCGAGATGCAGATAATGGCGCGCAATGGCCTCTCGCGACGCCACGGACCTCGCCAGATCAAGGAAGGCATCGCGAAACCAGGCATCGCCCCGATAGATGATGGGCGATTGCAGCCATTCGATGATGACGGCATTACCCCGGACCAGCAGTCGCAGCGCCTTGGCCAGGTCCCAGCCATTGACGTCGAAAACGCCATCCGGCGGCTCCTCGATCACATCGCGCAAAGGCCATAGCGACAAATGCTGTGCCGGCGGCCGCACGAACACGAACCGACAGTCGTAGTCGCTGTCCGGCGAAGGGAAGCCCCAGGCGCGGCTGCCACTTTCAATGGCCAGCGGAATCGAGACCCCGTGAGCTTCAATTACAGCGTCCAGCCGCGCGTCGATCGACGCGACGACGGCCGATTCCATCGCATCGGGGATGCAGCGCAGGTCCATGGCCGCATGTAGCCAAGCCGGTTGGCTCTGCGCCACTCGTACCGATCACGGGCTCAAACAAACTGTCGCACGCCCCCGCTATCCATTGACCCCCGCGGGCCTCAGCCCATATGGCTCCTCGCCGCCGGACGCGTGACGCCGCCGGCGCCCTCCCCCGCTTCATGAGGTAGGCCGAGATGACCGCCGATTCCGCCGCATCCAACCGCAAGGCCGAGCTGCTGGCCGACGTGGTCGAGCACGTCGACATCACCACCTACGACGCCCGGCCGGTGATCGACGCCATGCGCAAGATGAGCTTCTCGTCGCGCGACACGGCGCGGGCGGCCGACATCCTCAGCATGGCCATCGAGGACAAGGCCTGCTCGGTGTGGCTGACCCTGGCCGGCTCGACCTCCGCGGCCGGCTGCATGCACGTCTACCGCGACATGGTCCGCTTCGGGATGATCGACACCGTGGTCGCCACCGGCGCCTCGATCATCGACATGGATTTCTTCGAGGCCCTCGGCTTCAAGCACTACCAGGCCAAGTCCAACGTCGACGACCGCGACCTGCGCGCGCTCTACATCGACCGGATCTACGACACCTATATCGACGAGGAGGAGCTGCAGGCCTGCGACCACGCGATCAAGCAGATCACCGACGCCCTGGAGCCGCGCCCCTATTCCTCGCGCGAGTTCATCCACGAGATCGGCAAATGGCTGGCCGCTGGAAACGCCAAGCAGCCCGGCTCGCTGATCCAGACCGCCTATGACGAGGGTGCGCCGATCTTCTGCCCCGCTTTCACCGACTCCTCGGCCGGCTTCGGCCTGGTCAAGCACCAGGTCGAACGGATCAAGGCGGGCAAGCCCTATGTCTCGATCGATTCGGTGGCCGATTTCCGCGAGCTGACCGAGGTGAAGCTGGCCGCTGGAACCACCGGCCTGTTCATGGTCGGCGGCGGCGTACCCAAGAACTTCGCCCAGGACACCGTGGTCTGCGCCGAGATCCTCGGCCACGAGGCGGAGATGCACCGATACGCCGTGCAGATCACCGTCGCCGACGTGCGCGACGGGGCCTGCTCCTCTTCGACGCTGAAAGAGGCCTGCTCCTGGGGCAAGGTCGACGTCACCTACGAGCAGATGGTGTTCGCCGAGGCCACCACGGTGGCGCCGCTGATCGTCTCGGACGCCTATCACCGCGGCGGCTGGAAGAGCCGCGAGAAGCGCCGCTTCGCCAAGCTGTTCGAGCGCTGAACCTCGGGCGGAACTGTCATGATCGCATGGTTGCAGGCGCTTCGCCGATAGGCGAAGGCTCGGCCATGGAGATTGCGATGAAGCGAGCCCGGTTGTTGCTGGCCGTCTGCGGGGCGTTGGCGTTTCTGTCCCCAGCCTCGGCAGCCCCGCCGCCGGGTTACCTGGCCCCGGGCTCGGCCCCCGACATGATCGCGGTGCTGCCCGCCCCGCCGGCGGCCAGGAGCGCGGACCAGGCCGAAGACGACCGCGCCTTCCGCGCCACCCGTGGCCTCGAGGGCTCCCCGCGCTGGGCCATGGCGCAGCAGGACAACCGCGGCGCGCCCGACGACGCCCTGAACGATTTCGCCTGCGCCCTCGGCGTCAGGCTGGACCAGCGCTCGGCGCCGACGCTGTATGCCCTCTTGGGACGGATCATGTCCGACGCGAGGCCCTTCATCGATCCGGCCAAGGACCACTATGCCCGGCAGCGGCCCTTCGTACGCATGGCCGGGAACATCTGCGTTCCCAAGACCGATAGCCTGGCGAGGTCCGGTTCCTATCCCTCCGGCCATTCGACCGTGAGTTGGGCCTGGGGCCTGATCTTCGCCGACCTGGCGCCCGACCGCGCCACCCAGATCCTCTCCCGCGCCCGCGCCTACAGCGAGAGCCGGGTGGTCTGCGGCGTGCACTATCCGAGCGACATCGCCAATGGCCGGCTGAACGGCTCGGCCCTGTTCGCGGCGCTCCAGGCCAGTGCGGATTTCCGCGCCGACATGGAGAAGGCCCGCGCCGAAGTCGCCGCCGCCCGCGCCGCCGGAGGGCCGCCGCCGGATCCCGGCGTCTGCAAGGTGGAAGCCGACGCCGAATCCCACCGGCCGTGGTGAAAACCCCGTTGCGCTGAGCACCCCCATAGTGAACCCTCTCCCCCTGTGGGAGAGGGTGGCCGCGAAGCGGTCGGGTGAGGGGTCGCGCCGGGCTAGCCGGATAGCGTCTTCAACCCCTCATCCGTCGCCTGCGGCGACACCTTCTCCCGCAAGGGGAGAAGGACAGGAATCAGCGTTCGAAGACCTTGGCCGGTCCCAAGGCCTCGTAGAGGTCGGTCCTCCGATCACGGAAGAAGCCCCAGGCGGCGCGGTGGGTGGCCAGGAAATCGAGGTCGAAACTGGCGACGACGACGCCCTCGTCCTCGCGTCCGAGTTCGGCGACCAGGTCGCCCCGGTGGTCGGCGATGAAGCTGGAGCCATAGTAGTTCTGGCCCCCGGCGGCTCCGGGCTCGAAGCCCGTGCGGTTGGCGGCGATGACCGGGATCACATTGGAGACCGCGTGGCCCTGCATGGCTCGCCGCCAGGGGTCGCGGGTGTCGAGGCTGGCGTCGTGGGGCTCCGAACCGATCGCGGTCGGATAGAACAGCGCCTCGGCGCCCATCAGGGTCATGGCGCGCGCGGCCTCGGGGTACCACTGGTCCCAGCAGACGCCGACGCCGATGCGGCCGAAGCGGGTCTGCCAAACCTTGAAGCCGGTGTCGCCCGGCCGGAAATAGTACTTCTCCTGATAGCCGGGCCCATCGGGGATATGGCTCTTGCGATAGACCCCGAGCGGAGCGCCGTCGGCGTCCAGCATCACCAGGCTATTGTAATAGTGCGGACCATCGCGCTCGAAGATCGAGACCGGGATGGCGACGCCAAGCTCGGCCGCCAGCGGGGCCAGGGCCACCACGCAGGGATGTTCGCGCCAGGGATAGGCGGTCTTGAACCAGCGCTCCTCCTGGGTGACGCAGAAATAGGGGCCCTGGAACAGCTCGGGCGGCAGGATCACCTGGGCGCCCTTGGCCGCCGCCTCGCGCACCAGCTCGGCCACGCGGGCGATATTGGCGGCCATGTCCTCGCCGAACGAGGCCTGCAGGGCGGCGACGGTCAGGGTGCGGGCCATCACGCCGGCTCCTGCTGGGTGATGCAGTGGAACGAGCCGCCGCCGGTCAGGATCGCCCGCGACGGCAGGGCGATGGCCTCGCGCCCCGGGAACAGCGCCTTCAGGGCGTCCAGCGCCAGGGGGCTGGAGGCCGCCTCGTAGGCCGGCATGATCACCGCCCCGTTGGCGATCAGGAAGTTCATGTGCGAGGCGGCGGTGGCCTCGCCGTCCTCGTCCAGGATCAGGCCCGGCGAGGGGATGCGCTTCACGCTCAGCGGCTGGCCCTCGGCGTCGGTCATCCCCGCCAGCGCCTCGGCGGCGGCGTCATAGGCGGCGGCGTTCGGATCGTCCTCGCCGAACCCCATCGGGCAGACGACCACGCCCGGCGCCACGAAGCGGCCGAGATTGTCGACATGGCCGTCGGTGTGATCGTTCATCAGCCCCTCGCCCAGCCACAGGACCTTGCGCGCGCCGAGCGAGGCGGCGAGCGCGGCCTCGGCGTCTTTTTCGGTCCAGCCGGTGTTGCGATTGGCATTGAGCAGGCATTGGCGAGTGGTCAAGACCGTGCCGCGTCCGTCATGGTCGACCGCGCCGCCTTCCTGCACGAAGTCGTTGGCCACCAGGGCGGCGCCGGCGTGGCCCGCGATCTGGGCCGCCACCTCGTCGTCGCCTTCGAGGATGTACTTGCCGCCCCAGCCGTTGAAGCGGAACCCGGCGGCGTGGGCGCGGTCCAGGAAGATGGGTCCGGTGTCGCGCAGCCAGATGTCGCCGAAGCGGCCGGGAACGATCTCGACGCCGGAGACGCCGGCCAGCAGCCGCCGCGCAGCCGCCTCGGCGGCCTCGCCGCAGACCATCAGCCGCACGCGCTCGCGGCCCGGCCCGGCCAAGGCGCGCGCCAGGGCGGCGACCTCTTGCCGGGCCGCGTCGAGATCCTCGAGCCAAAGCTCGGCGTGGCTGGGGAAGCCCAGCCACATCGCCCGATGCTGGGCCCACTCGGCCGGAACGACTTGGGTCATGGCGCTCCCATAGCATCCAGGCCGCCGCAGGTGGGAAGTCCGAAGGCCGCCGGCAAGCGGCCGCGCGCTCAAGCTTCGGCGAAGCGAAGGCCGCGGGCGCGGGCCAACACCTCGCGGTGCGCTATCGCCTGCTCGACGAACAGCTCGGTATAGGCCTCGACCGTGGTTCCGACCCCGAATTCGGCGACCCGCCTCAGTCCACGGCTGGCGAAACCGGCCGCCACCCCGGGCTCGGTCAGCATCATCTCCATGGCCGAGCGGAAGGCGGGCAGGTCGTTAGCCCCCACCACCCAGCCCGAACGGCCATGCTCGACAATCTCGCTGGGCCCGAAGTCGCAATCGGTGACCAGGGCGGGAACGCCGCAGGCCAGGGCTTCCGCCGCCACCGTCGGGAAGCCTTCCCAGCGGGAGGGCAGCACGAACAGGGCCGCTCTGGCGAAATAGGCCCAGGGGTTGGCCACGAAGCCGGGGAAATGCACCCGGTCGGCGACGCCGAGCGCCGCCGCCTGCGCCTTCAGGGCGTCCTCCAGCCTGCCCTTGCCGAGGATCACCAGCTCCATCTCGCGGCAGGCGGGGCTGGAGGCGAAGGCGTCGATCAGGAGGTCGTGCGCCTTCTGGTGCTCCAGCCGGCCGGCGGTCACCACGAAGCGGCGTTCGGAAGGGCGAGCCAGCGGCTCGGACGCCATCTGCTGGATGCGGTCGATGTCGATGGGATTGTGGATCACCCGCAGCTTGGCATGGGGGATGCCGAGGTTGCGCTCCAGCCCCCGCGCCATCTCGTGCGAATTGGCCAGGACGCAATCGGCCAGTTGGTAGCACCGGCGAATCCCGGCCTTCACGATCCTGCGGCCGATTTGGTTCCTCAGCTCGTCGTCGATCACCACGTCGGTGTTGTTGCCTTCTCGCGCGATCCAGCGCGGCCGCCTGGGTCCCATGACGAAGCGGGCTAGGCCGGTGATGATGCTCATCCCCTTCAGGAAGCTGACCACGACGTCGGGCTGGAAGCTGCGCACCAAGGCCGCGACGTTGGTCGGCGCCAAAAGGCCGCCCAGGATCAGCCGGTGCGGCTTGTAGAAGCTGGCGTTGTCGCCCTCATAGGGGACCCAGTTCCTGCCCAGCGGCGCGACGTCGACGCGCGAGGTGTCGACGTCGGAGAGGTAGGGCCCCGTCTTCTGCAGCAGGCCGAGGCGGATATCGAGCTGGCTGTGATCGCAGCGGTTGATCAGGTGCGCGGCGACGCGTTCGGCGCCTCCGCCGTGCATCGACGGCGCGAGAAGCATGATGCGAGGACGTTGCTGCGTCCCGAATCGCTGATATGCCCCCCCGTCAGGCATGGGCGGCTTCCAACCGTGGCGCGACGGCGAGGGCGGCCACGCGCGCGGCCGTCGATACCTTCCGGAGAGTCGCTTGCCGAAATACACGCTCCTGGTGGGGTCGGACGAATTCATGGCCGAGGCCAGGGCCGACATGGCCAAGGCGCGCCGGCGGCTGATGGTCCAGGCCATGACCTTCGAAGGCGACCAGGCGGGCCTCGGCGTCGGCCGCGCCATCATGGCGAGCCCGGCGTCCGACCGACGGGTGCTGGTGGACGACTACACACGCTTCGTCATCAGCGACCGGTTCGTCTTCTCGCCGCATAATCTCTTCGATCCCGACTTTCGCGCGGAGGTCAGGGCCACGCGGGGCATGTTCGATGCGATGTCGCAGATGGGCGTGCGCGTGCGCGTGACCAATCCCGCAGGCCCGTTTTTGTGGGGCTTTCCCTTCAGAAACCACAAGAAACTGATCGTCGCCGACAATACGGCGTTCATCGGCGGGATAAATTTCAGTGATCACAACTTCGCTTGGCTCGACCTGATGTTGCGCATCGAAGATGCGGATATCAGCGACCTGCTGGCCGCCGACTTCGAATCGACCTGGCAGGGCCAGGGCCGCTCCTGGAACGCTGAGCGAGGCGATATCGCTCTTTTTGGATTGGACGGCCGTGACAACCACGCCCGGTTCGGCCAGATCATCGCCGCCGTCGAGGCGGCCAAGAGCGAGATCGCCGTCGTCAGCCCCTATCTGACCTTCCCCTTCACCGGCGCCCTGGCGCGGGCGGCCGCGCGCGGGGTCGAGGTGACGGTGGTGACGCCCGCCGCCAACAACAAGCCGATGGTGCGCGACTATCTGCTGCGGACGGCCGCCCGCGACGGCCTTCGCGCGCTGCAGACGCCGGCGATGATCCACCTGAAGGGCATGCTGATCGACGGGCGCGCGCTGATCCTGGGATCGTCGAACTTCGACTTCGTCAGCTACTGGGTCGAGGAGGAGCTGGTCGCCATCATCTCCAACCCCGCGCTGATCGCCGATTTTCGCGCCCGGGTGCTGGAGCCGCTGATCGCCGAGGCGCTCCCGGCCGGCGCGATGCAGCCCTCGAAGGCCCGCGGCCGGCGGGCGGCGGCCCTGCTCGGGGCGGCCGGCTTCGTGCTCGGTCGCGGCCTGCCGGCTCGCCGCACCAGCGTCCCCTGGCCGCAGTGAGCGCTCGCGACAGGGCCAAGGCGTGCGAGGGGCCTTCCTCTGGAGCCGCCGCCTCCCTATGGTGCGGCCCGTTTTCAAGGCCGGGCGCCAGATTGCTTTTCGACCCCTCCTTCGTTTCCACCTCGACCGCCGGCTGGGCCAACCGCAGGCCGGTGGCTGTCCTGCGCGAATGCACGCGCGCGCCGGCATGATCCGCTCCATCAAGATGGACCGCTACATGCTGGAGCTGATGGCCCGGCCGGTCATCGGCTGCATCCTGGTGACCCTGGTCGCCCAGTTGCTCGAGCGGGTGCTCAAGATCATCAACCAGCTGGTGGAGAACGGCGCCCACGTCGGCTTCGTGGTGCAGCTGACCATCAATATCGTGCCCTACTACCTGGGCCTGTCGCTGCCGGCGTCCTTCTTCATCGCCATCTTCATCATCGTGGCCCGGCTGGGTGACGGCAACGAGATCGACGCCCTGATGGCCAACGGCGTCTCGATCAGCCGCCTGGCCCAGCCCTTCGTCTATCTGGGGCTGGTGTTCACCCTGCTCAGCCTCCTGCTCTTCGGCTTCCTGCAGCCCTATGGCCGCTACGCCTATGAGGCGGTGATGAACGCCGCCATCAACGCCGGCTGGAACGCCCAGCTGCAGCCCGAGGTCTTCGTCGACCCGGGCCAGGACTTCACCGTCACCGCCGATCGGGTCAGCATGAACGGCCGCGATCTGCAGGGGGTGTTCATCCGCCGCCTCAAGTCCGACGGCGGCGAGCAGATCATCACCGCCAAGTCCGGCGTGCTCAACGTCAGCGCCGACGGCAAGCTGGTGCAGCTGCGCGCCGACAGCGGGCTCGAACTCGACCAGCCGAAGGGCCAGCCGGGCCGGGTGGTGCACTTCAAGGATGTCAGCATCGCCGAGCCGGTGGGCGGCGACCAGGCGCTGCAGGCGCGCGGCGGCAATCCCGGCGAGCTGACCCTGCTGGAGCTCGGCCATGAACTCAAATCCAAGTCCTCGGTGCTGGACAAGAACGCGGTC